>JARRRJ010000106.1:6127-7121 GCA_037380865.1 Sedimentisphaerales bacterium | reverse complement strand
GCAGGGACAAGTAAACGCCGCTATTGAAACGATTAATGATGCCTTTAGCATCAATCCTGAAGATCCTCTGCTTCAGAACAATCTTGGTGTTTGCTGGATAGTAACAGGAGAGTATGAAAAAGCGCTCGATATATTCACAAAAGCGGCCAGCGCAAAACCTGAGAATGTGCGGTACCGAATGAACATGGCCGTGGCGCTGGGCCTTATGGGACGATACGAAGAGTCACTATCCCTTTTCAGGCAGGTGCTTCCCGAGGAGCAGGCGATCTATAACGTGAATGTGCTCAAAGAGCACAAAAAAGACGCCACCGAAGCTCTCCTTATACAGGAAGCAACATGAAATCATGTGAATAATTTGTTTATCAGGTATGTTGCCTTATACTTTGAACAGGTACAGGGAGTTTTTTTCAAGGATTCTTGATTTATTGAACAAAGCATGCACGTCGCTTCTTAATAATGACGAAAAAAAGAGTGAAAAATGAGCTAAAGTCAAGAGTTGATCGCCAAATGCGAGCATCTATAACTTTAGTCACTTCCAACTTTTGACTTAAGTTCACTTTTAAGGAAATTGTGAGGTCAATATGCAGCAAAAGAATAAAGGTTTCACGCTTGTCGAACTTATGGTAGTGATTCTCATCGTTGGCATCCTCGCGGGTATTTCAGTTCCACTGATGAAGGCTCGGGTGGACAAATCCAAATGGTCCGAAGCATGTACTACGGCTGGTACAATCCGCATGGCTGTGCGCAACTACGCCGCTGAGAAAAGCGCAGCAAACGCTCAGGCACTTGTCGACAAGGACCTTAGTGACATCCCAACCCAGCAGGCTCTGGGCTTTATCGCAGTAGACCTGGAAGGAACTTATTTCTCACCAGGTGACTACACCATCACTTCAGTCAACAGCGACGGCATCGCCGCAATAACCGTCACAGGAGGAAGCAAGGAAAACTCGCCGTCAGGCTCATACATCCTCCAAACCGACGGAAAATGGCTAAA
>JARRRJ010000106.1:0-6103 GCA_037380865.1 Sedimentisphaerales bacterium | reverse complement strand
TCAGATCCCTCGCACAAAATATTCTTTCCTGAATCGGAATCCGAATCCCGCTCTTCTCTTGCTATTTGTTTTTCCACTTTTTTCTGAAACTGGCATCGCTTTCTGGCATTGAAAACATTTTCGTTTGACAATTCTCAGCATCAAAACACAAGCAAAAAAGTCAGTCTAACGGACGCTGTGCTATTTTTTCTTTTCTTTGTGCGATTTTCTCAGCATTAGGCTGGCGGTGATTAGACCTGCGAGGAAGCCGAGAGCAAAGGTGATGAGAACCAGAAGCATTCGCGGCACAGGCAGATTCATCCAGAGTATTTTCATATCGACCGGCTCTGTGTTCTGTAAAGCAACTATTACTGCAATTGCAATAATCACAAATATTAAAATAACTTTGAACTTTTTCATTTTTCATTGCCTCATAATAGACTGAATAGCTTTTTCAAGCTCTATCGGTTTCTATGAGCCGATAAGCAGTTTTCTGCCGCTCTTAAATGCAAGCTGCACACCTTTATTACCGCCTGTATTATACGCTTTTCAATGTCCTGTGTTAAATCAAATTCCCCAGCCTCCATATTTACCTATCGGGCTGCACTTCCTCGTAACCTCTTACGTAATCGATATAATATTTTTGCGGGAAAATTGTATCGTCGATACCTTTCTGGCCTCCCCAGTCACCTCCGATAGCGAGATTGAGAATCAGATAGAACGGCTTATCATAGGGCCAGACCGCGTTGCCTGTTCCCTCATTTTTGAATGTGAAATATTTATTGTCATCGATAAAGAAATCTATATGGTCCTCGAACCATTCGATTGCGTAAGTATGAAAAGAATCATAAGGCTCGTTAATTTTGACAGTCGCGCCTTTATTTGTTCCGCGCGTATGATTATATGCCTGGGTATGAATGTTGCCATGAATATTATTCGGATCGAAGCCGACATTCTCCATAATATCTATTTCGCCGCAGGCGGGCCAGCCGGCCTGTCTTATATTCGTGCCAAGCATCCATATGGCAGGCCAGGTCCCCCTGCCGGTCGGAACTTTTGCACGAACTTCAATCCTGCCGTATAAAAAACTCTCCCTGCCCAGAGTGACAAGGCTCGCTGAAGTATATTCTGCGAAAGCCGGAGTTCTTCTGCCTCGTCTGTTTTGAGAATTCGGGTCATAGGATGGATTCGGATACTTTTCTTTTATTGCCTCGATAATCAGCATTCCGTCTTCTATGCGTGCATTTTCTTTGCGAGCGTCCGTATAATACTGGGATTCGTTGTTGCGGATAAATCCCTTCTCATAGCCCCATTTATTAGGATCAGGCAAACCTGTATAATCAAACTCATCTGAAAAAGTCAGTTTCCACTGGGACGCATTTACCGACGAAAGAAGAATAAGAACGATAATTATGTAGAAATATCGTGTCATTTCATTTCTTGCTTTCCGTTTCTTATTTCCAGCGATGTTTCTCTAAAGGTTTGAAAAATATTATGCTAACCTGACTTATCCCGCAGGCCATTCATCGGTGCCCCAGAGCCACTGGTTAATCTCGACATTTTCGTCGGTCGGATTCACTACGCTCATATCTTTCATAAGTACGTTATAATGCTCGACTGTTTGCTCAATTCCAAGAGCCGCAATAAATTGATATCCGAATTCATTGTTGACATTTGTTTTCTCCCATGCACTCGGAGACATGTCACAAAGCAGCGCGCCGTCTGATATCGTATTCACTTTTGGTGTGCCGGGTGTTACTCGTTTCTTCCAGACCCAGTGATGGGTACTCCAGAACACAGGATAATCATCTGGAAACTTGTAATTCCTTTCTATGTATGCAGTGTCGTAAGAAAGATAATCCCTGTTCCGAATAGCACTGTGCAGATAGTTCATATCGTGGGATAAATTTCTCACGCTCGGACAGAAAAATACTTTCCGATTGGGCAGCAAGCCGTTCTGCATTATGTCCTGTGCGGCAGTCGGCTGCCACTCGTGGGCATGATCTGCAGTTCCGTTCTTATAATACCATCTCTGATTAGCGGTGAAATCGAAATAGTAGTTTGCCTGGTACATGCCAATTGCCGTAGCTATTTGCCTCATATCAGAGCGACAGGCAACTTCACGCGCCTGCTCTTTGGCCTTGCGAAGAGCAGGCATCAGGATTGCCATAAGTATCGCAATTATTGATATAACGACGAGCAATTCAATCAAGGTGAAACCTGAAGGAACTGAAAACATCGAACTATATTTAAATGTCTGACGCGTTCTTGACATAATCGCTCCTTTCAAAAACCGCGTAGAAGCACGAGTCTTTTAATCAAAAAACCCCAGAGACAGGCTAAACTTTATATAATATTACGTTATTATTTTGAAAATTCAAACATTTTCCTGCAATATATATGCAATTCAAAGCGTCTCCTTATCGAAGGTAGAGTCTATACTTTACGTCACAAAGTAATAATTTACCTTCTAAACAATGACATATTATAAGTGAAGCAAATTCAGCTTAGTCCGTGTAAGTCAAGGACTTATGTAAAGTTCCGAAAGGAGTGTCGCTTCTTTAGCGATTATTGACGTGAACTTTGTCATCAGTTATAGTGTATTCTGTAAAACAGGAATATTTTGTTTGTAGAATAGCTATAACGTTATATTGAAAAAGAACTGTTTTGTGTTTCCTTGACGGAATTATCACCTGCAGTTTAATGGGGTATAAAAATGGCTTCATATTCTAAGAACAAGCTTGCACCGCGCAGAGGGATTTCGTCTTGTTTAATCATTTCACTGGTTTTGGTTTCATTGAGCCAATCGCTATACGCCGCTGATATTGAAACAGTACGCAAACAATACATAACCGGCGAGTACGAGAAATGCATCAAATCAGCTTCCGAAGGCTTTGTAGGCAGAATAGGCGAAGAGCGAGTAATTCTATCAGTAAAATCCCTGATGGCACTGGGTCGATACACCCAGGCGGCACGTGAAGCAGAAATCGGTCTTCTGAGTGAGCGCAGAAGCCTTCGCCTGCTTATGCTCGCATACCAGGCCAATCTGTATAGCGGGCAGGCGGCCAGAGCCTCTGAGATGTTGAGCTCAATTTATCGCTATGCTACGTCATACCAGCTCTCTGATTGGCGCCCCGAAGACCTTGTAGCGCTTGGAGAAGCCTTGCTCATTCAGGGTTCTGAACCTAAAATCGTTCTCGGCGAACTTTATAATCGGGCCTTGAGTCTCGATCCGGATTGCAGGGACGCGTACCTGGCATCGGGACAGCTTGCATTGGATAAACAGGATTATGAATTGGCGGCAACTCAATTCAGAAAAGGAATCGAAAGATTCGGTGACGATCCCGACATGCATTACGGCCTGGCTAAGTCGTTTTATAACAGCGACAGAAGAGCAATGATGCAATCCCTGGATACCGCAATATTCCTCAATCCCCACCATGCACCTTCTTTATTGCTCATAGCAGAACATCAAATCGACTGCGAAGATTACACTTCAGCCGGACGTTTTCTTGATCGGGTTACAGCAGTGAATCCTTCAAATCCACGGGCCCTGGCTTTTCGGAGCGTGCTTGCTTTTATGAACAATGATACGCCCGCTGTAAGCGAATACCGTAATAACGCACTGAGACTCTGGAAAAACAATCCCGAAGTCGATTTTATCATAGGCTCGAAATTATCGCAGAAATACCGTTTTACCGAGGGAGCTTCGCATCAGCGTCAGGCACTCAAATTTGACCCGAATTATCAGCCTGCAAAGCTCCAGCTGGCCCAGGACCTGCTTCGCCTGGGTCAGGAAGAAGACGGCTGGGAACTTGCTGAGCAGGTTTATAACAAGGACAAATACAACGTAATGGCGTACAATCTCGTCAGCCTCCACGATCATCTCTCAACCTTCACGACAATTCAGGAAGGTCGCTTTTTAGTGCGTATGGACCCGAAAGAGGCAATTGCCTATGGCGATGAAGTAGTAGATTTATTGAAGAAAGCTCAGACAGATTTATGCGAAAAATACGGAGTAAAACTGGAAAATCCCGTTATTCTGGAGCTTTTTCCTGATCAGCAGGACTTTGCGGTCAGAACTTTCGGCGAGCCGGGAGGAGATGGTTTTTTGGGTGTCTGCTTCGGAAACGTCATTACAGCCAACAGTCCCAAGCCTGAACATCCGTCCAACTGGAAATCTACGTTATGGCATGAGTTCTGTCACGTTGTAACGCTTAATCTGACGAAAAACAAGATGCCGCGATGGCTCAGCGAGGGAATATCCGTTTTCGAGGAAACACAGAAGGACCCGACGTGGGGCCAGAAAATGACTCCCCAATACCGCAAGATGATTCTCGAAGGAGACTTAACGCCTATAGGTGATCTCAGCTCAGCTTTTTTGAGCCCGCCTACTCCCACTCATTTGCAGTTTGCCTATTTCGAGTCCATGCTCGTTGTGGACTTTATTGAGAAAAACTACGGCTATGAATCCTTGAGAAATATTCTCGTTAATTTAGCTAACGGCAAAGATATAAGCCAGGCGATCTCCGCAAATACTGAGCCGCTCAGCAAGCTTGAAAAGGATTTCGAGGAGTTTGCAAAAGAACGCGCTGAAGCGCTCGCTCCCGATGCAGATTGGGAAGAGCCTGAGGAAATGCAGCTCATTGCGAGGGACCCCAATTCACTTGCAGAATGGTTAAAAGGCCATCCCAACAGCTTGTGGGCGTTATCTCAGCACGCACAGAACCTGATAAACAAAGCCAATTTCGAAGAGGCAAAAGAGCCACTGAAGAAGATCATTGAACTTTATCCTCAAAACGCCGGCCAGGACAGTGCTTATGTCGCCTTATCACAAATTTATAGGCAACTTGGCCAGAAACAAGAGGAAAAGAATATACTCGAGAAGCTCTGTGAGCATTCCTCAAATTCGATTTTTGCGTACACCAGGCTGATGGAAATAGCTGTAGAAGAACAGAATTGGCAGGAAGTTGTGAAGAACTGTGAGAGATATATAGCAGTCAATCCACTTGTAGACAGCGTGCAATTGCAGCTTAGCAGAGCAAACGAGGAGCTTGGCAACGATGAGCCTGCTGTCAATGGATATAAGAAGCTACTCAGGCTGGACTATCCTGACCAGGCTGAACTCGACTATCGGATAGGCAGGCTTCTCGAAGATAAGAATCCCGAAGAAGCGAAAAGGTATGTTCTTTCTGCAATAGATGAAGCGCCTCGCTTTCGAGATGCACAGAGATTATTGTTAAAAATCGTAGAAAACGGACGGGAAGCAGAGGAAGCTGAAACAGGGCCGGAAAAACAAAGCCAATTACCAACGACTATTCAGGAGGATATTGACTTGTGAAAAGGAAACATTACTTATTTCTTCTGCTAACTTTACTTTTCTTCGTCTCAGGTGCGGTCTTAGCACAGATTTACACTGGGCGAGGAGGTTCGTTCGGACGCGGCATCAGAGGCGGTATAGATCAAGGTTTCACCGGAGGCAGAGGCCGTGGAGGCGGAAGAAATCAGGGATACAGAAACCAGAGAAGCACGGATCGAAGCAGAGGACGTATGAATCAGCAGTACCTCGATTCATCAAGTAACCTGCTTAATTGGGAAATTGACCCGGAATTTTCGAACGATGTTTTTACGTTCGTAAGAATCAGGTACGACACGGGTTATGGCAGCTATGGAGGATTTGGAGGACGAGGCGGACGAGGTGGACGAGGCAGTTTCGGACTCAGCGGCGGACCATGGAACACGGATTACCCGGACAGTGATAATAATTTCTCATTCCGCCTGCACCAGGTCACTTCGATTGAAGTGAATCCAAGACCTGTAGTCCTTGACATTACAAATCCAGAGCTGTTCAATTACCCCTTCATATATATAGTCGAACCGGGAAACCTGGCGCTGCGAAACGATGAGATCCCAATTCTGCGTAAATACCTTCTTAACGGGGGTTTTTTAATGCTTGACGATTTCTGGGGACAGGCTGAATGGTACAATGTTTATACTCAGATGAAACGAGTCTTTCCCGAACGCGAGCCACGAGTTTTGCCTATGGATGACCCTGTATTCGACTGCGTGTTCAAAATAAACGAAAAACCACAGATTCCTGCTATCACTGTTGCCATTAGGAGTG
>JARRRJ010000105.1:0-6913 GCA_037380865.1 Sedimentisphaerales bacterium | reverse complement strand
GGTATTATACCCGCCAAAATGAGTTTTTGTCGTTGCTTAAGTAAAGTTTGAAAATAGTATAATGTTGAAAAAAGATTCCTGTTTGATTTAGGGAGGAATACAAAGTGAGTGCTGACAGCATAGATGTTCAGGCAATAGAGAATAGAGTAATCGATATCATCAGTGAGCAGATGGGCGCCGACAAGTCGGAAATTACACGAGAAACCTCGTTTATAAATGACTTGAACGCAGACTCCCTGGATACAGTGGAATTGGTCATGGAATTCGAGGATGAGTTCGATATGAGCATTCCCGACGAGGAAGCAGAAAAAATCCAGACAGTCGGAGCCGCAATCGATTACATAGTCAACGTGATGCAATCCAAAAGCCAGGAATAACGAACAAGTTTAGCATGAGCAGAAGACGAGTAGTTATTACCGGGCTTGGCTGTATAACAGCCTTAGCTGAGAGTGTGGATGGCCTTTTTACTGCGCTGTGTGAAGGCAAGAGCGGCGTTTCTTCCATAGAGTCATTTGATACAAGCGCGTATCCTGTCCGTTTTGGCGGCGAAATCAGACAGTTTGATCCCACACAATACATAGAACAGCGTGAAAGCAAGAGGATGGATCGCTTCACCCAATTTGCGGTAGCGGCTGCAAAACAGGCAGTGGACGATAGTGGATTGGACTTCAAGAAAACTGATGTTTTCCGTACCGGCGTCATCGTTGGAACAGGCATAGGAGGCATCAAGGAGATAGAGGAACAGCATCTTCGGATTCTGG
The DNA here is from genome assembly GCA_037380865.1 of Sedimentisphaerales bacterium. GTDB lineage: Bacteria > Planctomycetota > Phycisphaerae > Sedimentisphaerales > Anaerobacaceae > JAFGPS01. The sequence continues at coordinate 6,152 of JARRRJ010000105.1, read as the reverse complement.
ATAAAGGACCTTCCAAGGTCTCGCCTTTCTGTGTTCCAAGACTTATGGCAAATGCCGCGAGCGGAAACATTGCGATAGTCTATGGTCTCCGCGGTCCAAATTTTTGTGTATCGAGTGCCTGCGCATCAGGTAACCATGCTATTGGGGAAGCTTTCTGCAATATTGTAGCAGGGCGCAGCGATGTCATGATAACAGGCGGCACAGAAGCGGCTGTAACGCCTATCGGACTGGCTTCCTTTTGTGCCGCAAGGTCGCTCAGCACGCGAAACGATGATCCTCCCGGCGCTTCGCGGCCGTTTGATAAGAACAGGGATGGATTTGTTCTTGCCGAAGGCGCAGGCGTACTTATTTTAGAGGAAGAAAGCCACGCCAGAAAACGCGGCGCAAAGATTTACGCGGAACTGCTGGGTTATGCCGCTACTGATGATGGCTACCACATTACCGCTCCCTTGCCTGACGGTGATGGAGCAGCCAGAACGATGCAGCTCGCTCTCGAAGATGCAGGTCTGGAAAAGGAAAAAATCGACTACATAAATGCGCATGGTACAGGCACTGAGCTTAATGACCTCGCTGAAAGTGCCGCCATAAGAAATGTTTTTGGGGAACACGCTCCAAAACTCGCGGTAAGCTCAACGAAAAGCTGTCTCGGTCACCTGCTCGGAGCCAGCGGAGCGGTCGAGCTTGTAATTTGCGCAAAAGTCATTACAGAATCAATTGTTCCACCGACAATTAATCTTGAAAATCCCGATGAGCGATGCGGTACGGACATGAATTTTGTTCCGCTCAAGCCACAGCAGAAGGAAGTCAACTATGCCTTGAGCAACTCCTTCGGGTTCGGAGGCCACAACGCCTGCCTCATCATCGGAAAAGTTTAACCTTATCTCAAATCGTTCATATTTTATACGGCATAAAAGCTTGAACAAGTTGTAACGCAGATATAATTCCTTTTATCTGGCCCAAATTTAGCCAGGAAATGATGAAAGACTACGAGACAATTTCAGGCTTAGCCGGCAATTACGGGTTTGTGATGCCCGGTTATACAATATTGAATTATAGGCTGAGACAATATATCTGAACCGGATGCACAGTTACGAAAGCCGATAGATTTTGTAAACTGTGTATTCAATGCTCGATTTACGTCATACTTGTTCGAATCAAAAACAGATCTCGGATTCTAAAAGGAGGTAATTATGCGATCACAAATTCTTATTCTCTCAGTGGCATTGTTGTTGATTTTTGCAGGATCAGCGAAGTCTCAAATTAGTATCGGGTATTCGGTGTTATCGCTGGATACCTCGGACAGTCATGATCTTAGTGGCATCGAGACACGATTTCGCTTTCCCCTGAATCAGTCAAGAGGAGGAATACTAACGAATTTTGCCTTCAACGTGGGATATTATAACAATGGAGATGCTTTTGATGATCCTGTCTGGAATCTTCTGACAGGTACATTAGGGCTTGAGCTTGCCACGCATGAGCGACTGGGTGACTCCCGTGTTTTCTTGCGACCGAGTATAAGCGGCGGCGGAACATTCGCGTTTTATAAAAGCAGGGTTAGAAGACTCTCAACTTTTTTTGAAGAGGACGAGGATGCTTTCGGATGGATGGGACAGGTGGGAGCCGTCCTTGGAATAGAGGGAAACGAAAACATGGGGGTGGAAGTATCATACGGATTGCATGGAATTGATTTCAACGAAGAAGCGGATGGTACTCATCAACAATTCTACATAGGTTTGTTCTTGGGTTTTTGATTCTGTAAGCATAGTGAATTAGATAGTCATTTTTCGGACTTTGAAAATATACCCGTGAAAATATTTTCGTCTATGAATATATTTCACGGGTATTTTTTAGCTCAATTGAAACAAATGAAATAGCTTGAATCAGAAGGTGATATACAGTAATGTTTCAGTCGAATTGGTGTTATCAATAAATTTTTGCTTAAACGAAAATGGTGAATGGATGAATTTGGCTTTGGCTGTCATACTTTTAGCGGGCGGGCTGGGATTGCTTTGGAAGGGCGCGGACGTGCTCGTTGAAGGAGCAGTCGGACTGGCCAGACAATTCGGTGTCAGCTCACTTATAATCGGTTTGACAGTCGTTGCGATGGGGACATCTGCGCCGGAAGTTGCGGCCAGCATTGCAGGCGTTCTTCGAAAGACCAATGGTGGGGATATAGCACTCGGGAATGTTTTCGGCTCGAATATTGCCAACCTGATTCTTGTGGGCGGACTTGTTGCGCTTATCAGGCCGCTAAAAGTACAGAAGACAACACTCCGGAGAGAAATACCCATAATGATCAGCGTTGCTCTTTTATTATGGCCTTTTCTCTACAATGCCTACCTGTCACGCGCTGAAGCAGCGATATTGCTGCTCGAATTTTTTGCTTTCATCGCTATGACTGTCTACGCCGCAAAGGGTGAATCCAAAAAGAGCAGACTATACGAATACAATGTTAACTCGACCGACGCGAAGTATAGGAACAGGGATACGAAAAAAAGCATCTTTTTCGTTGTTGCAGGATTAATAGGACTCGCGCTCGGCGCGGAGATGACTGTCTCGGGCGCGGTTTATATAGGAAGAGAAGCACTCGGCCTGAGCGAAGGCGTTATCGCTCTGAGTGTTATTTCGCTGGGCACCTCATTGCCTGAGCTTGTCACTTGTGTCGTTGCGGCGGTAAGAGGTGAGCACGGTATCTCAGTGGGTAATCTTGTCGGTTCGAACATCTTCAATACTGTTCTTGTCACAGGTGCCGCAGGCCTGGTAAAGCCATTTCCTGTGTCGCCAAGATTTGCTGACGGAGTAGATTACTGGATTATGATTGCGGTGAGCTTTGCATTCGCAGGCGCCGCGATAATCGGCAGACGGACGATAGGCAGAATCACGGGCATTGTTATGCTTTGCGGATATACGGCGTATATTCTTTATCTGTTCAAATTTGGCCTGTGATGAACTGAGTCAGACCTTTTCTTATCAGCATGACTGCAATCGCGGCCAACAACAGGCTGGTGATTTTCGATAAAGCTTTCGAGCCTGCTTCTCCAAGAACCTTTATCAGGATGTCAGATAGTCTGAAGACAGCGCCTGCGATAAGAATATTGGCTATGATTGAAATGAGAGTCGGGAACAGGCCGTACTCGGAACTTATCAGCATTGAAACAGTAAGCACGGCAGGGCCTGCTATAAGCGGCGTGCCAATCGGAACTGCACCAAGTTCGGATGCAGGGCTTCGTCTCTGCTTGCCGGGACTAATCATGTCGAGAATCGCAAGGGAAAACAGTATCGCGCCGCCGGCTATCATGAAATCTCCCATCGCTATTCCAAGAACCTTAAATACTTCCTTGCCTATAAGCACAAATCCGATGGCAAGAGCAGTCGCTGTAATCATGGATTGAAGAATCACTTTCGTTCGTTCTTTTTGCTCGAGGTCTTTCGTAAGAGAAATAAACATAGGCAAAACACCTGTAGCGTCAACCGCTACAAAAATAGGTATGAATGCCAGCAAAATGCTTCGTATAGTATCAGTCATTCCTCAACCATTTCATATAAAACAAAACACTAATTTAGTAAAAAGGCCACATATATAATATTTGAAAGAATCCCGATTTGCAAGGTCTTACATGAAGGTCTGTGTCTGTTCCGGTACGAAAGGTCATAAATGGGAAATATTCTTGTCTATTTTTGAGAAAGTGCTATACTGAACGCAGAGCTGGTAACAGGAATCAGGTCTGAAACAAGAAACAAGCGAAGATTCAGGATATAGGGACATTATAATGTTTATAACCAAACTATCTTTGAGGAATTTCAGGAGTTTTGAGCAAGCCGACATTTCGTTATCGAAAATTACACTTATTACCGGTCGTAACAGCAGCGGGAAAAGCTCGCTTCTTTATGGCATGCTCGCTCCGCTTCAGTCCGAAGCATTTCCGTTTAACCTTGCCGCGAACGGAAAATATGTCAATATGGGTGACTATCGAGAAATGGTATTTCGGAATGACAGGAAGAGGCGAATAGGAATTGAAATCACAGCCGCGAGTAAGAATGATGCCGATGAACAGAACCTGGTTACAGAATGGATTTACGATAAAAGATGGAAAATGCCGAGACTATGTCACCTGAAAGTGACATCGCGTTTCGAGCAAATTGAGGTCTCTCTGGACAAGAGGGACCGGCAGTTTGTTTTGAATCTTGATTATGACCCATCCCAGTTTAAAGGCGAGTCCGCGGAAATGGCGGGCGTGGTAAGACCGCTCCTGCTCTTCGAGAAAATGCATGAAGAGAGAGTCTCAGAGCAAGCGAAATCGGGGGACAGAGAGTTTGATTTGCTTAAGCCTTACTGTATCAGCGACAATAGATTCTCGACGATAGAAAAACTCTTCGAGCAGATTCCGTTTATGGGCGTTCTTCATCACATCACAGTTCTTCTCGACGATGTTAATTATATATCGTCCTTCAGCGCTGAGCCGCAGCGAACATATTATCATTCCACGTCTCAGGCAAGAAAAGTAGATAAAACAGGTGTTAATTGCGTCGAGCAAATATACGAATGGCAAAGACAGGGTGACAAAGCGTTTAACGAGCTGAATTCTTTCCTGAAAGAATTTGATTTGGCTAATGGAATCAAAGCCAGGGAATTAAACTCAGGACAGTACGAATTAAGAATCAGAGTCAACGGCAAGGGAGTGTGGTCTCTGCTTTCTGATGCAGGTTTTGCATTGAGCGGGATTTTGCCGATTTTGGTCGCAGACCTTCAGCTAAGGGACAATTCGACACTGTTTCTGTCACAGCCGGAAAAGCACTTGCATCCGAATACTCAGGCCGCTCTTGGGGAATTCTTAATCAGGCAGGCCCGGACCCGGGGGAAGAGATATGTGCTGGAAACAAACAGTGCAAATCTTCTAAACAGGATTAGATCATCTATAATGAGCGGCACATGCGAGCCTGAAGATATTTCCCTGTATTATCTCGACAAGCAATCAGAAAATACTTCGTTACATCAGATTTCATTCCTGAAAGACGGTAAAATTGAAAACGCACCCGAATCTTTTATCGAAGATTACAGGATAGAATGATTTTTTTCAGTGTTTTTTAATTTTTTTGTCGCAAAACGCGAAGAATCATCACTATATATTGAAACAGTAATTCTTTGAGATTTTAGGGGTATAAAGATGTCTGAAAAAGACAGGTATTATATCGAGCGTTGTTTGGATGGCCATCCTGATGATTTTCGGTACCTTGTTCAGCGTTACCAGGGAGTTCTCTTAGCCAATCTTGCCGGCAAACTGGGCAATAGAGACAGAGCTGACGAAGCTGCGCAGGAAACATTCGTACGGGCGTCTGGCTGCTCGGCATCGCAGACCACGTAGCCAAAGAACAGCAAAGAAAGGAACAAATACAACTTCGCCGTGATGCAATACGCTCCTTCTCTCTGGAAGCATCTCCATCTGAATTCTCACTGGATTACTCTCTTGAAGCGGCTGTCGCTGAATTGCCCGAATCGTATAGACAGATTATTCTGCTTCGATATTACGGCAGGCAATCCTGCAGCGAAATTGCCGAGCAGCTGGATATGCCGCTTGGAACTGTAACGAAACAATTATCGAGAGCTTATGCCATGCTGCGTCAATCACTGCAGCAGGAAAAAGCGGAAGTTAATGAGGTATGAAAATGAACTGCACAGAATGTAAGGAACTTTTGGTCGAATACATCGAAGGCCTTTTGGACGAATCTCAAAAGCAGGCGGTTTCAGAACACCTTAAGAGCTGCCGCTCCTGCGAGGCTGAATTACACGAGCTTGCGAACCTTCAGAAACGCCTGGTTGGTAATGGGAAGAATGCAGAGAATGTTACTCTCGAAAACAGAGTAATGGATGCAATCGTTCGCGAGCAGAATGTAAGGCTGAAAGCATCGAACAAAGCAGGCTCAGCCCTCAAGCTAAGGAGTATAATCATGAAAAGTCCAATGATAAAATTAGCCGCAGCAGCGGTGATTATTATTGTCATTCTTGTTGGTCTGAATCCGTTCGGCGGCACCGTAACATTCGGCCAGGTCGTCGCGCCGATATTGAACGCGGGCACAATAGCTTATGATTTCATTTCAGGCGGCGAAAATAATAGTCCTCTCATGCATGACATTTTTGGAGGCTCGAAAATCAG
>JARRRJ010000104.1:0-6146 GCA_037380865.1 Sedimentisphaerales bacterium | reverse complement strand
GTTGCAGAATCCTGAGAATGGCGGCTGGGTCGTCAAGGTATGTACTATGGCAGAAATGCTTGATATGCCGCTGGATTTTCAGCTTGTCGAAGCTGTGGCAAAGAGCCTGTATAATGAAAAATGGCCCGTGAGAATGATGGCTATCTACGTGATTGCTCAGTCTCAGGGAAAGAACTTCGATAAGGTTCTGCAAGGCTTCTCGCAAACCGAGCAGAATCAGCTTGTCAAGAATATTGCTGACGTAGAATTGCAAAAAATTCGTCCCCTGACCGGGCAAACCAGACTCCAGTGAGCTGAAATGAAAATATGTTGAAAAAATCTTGAAAAATAGGTTGTAATATTTTAATTATTATGTAACATTCCGTTTTTTATTCGACAGAGTTTCTTCTGTCGAGAAAGAATGATAGTTTAATAGAAAGGAATATGTAAATGCCGGCAAACGTTGATAAGGAAAAATGCACTGGCTGTGAAACTTGCGTAGCGGAATGCCCGAGTGAAGCCATTAGCATGGTTGATGGGAAGGCAGATGTTGATAGCGAAGCATGTATTGATTGCGGGGTATGCGTTGATGCCTGCCCGGAAGAAGCAATCAGTTTAGAGTAGTTTCAGTGGCCCCATCGTCTAGGCAGGTCTAGGACACAGGGTTTTCAACCCTGCAACAGGGGTTCGAATCCCCTTGGGGCTATTTAAGATTAGTTCTTTGAAAAAATTCTAATAATATGAAATAATCAGAAAATGTTTCTGATTTCAAAAACTCCAAGCCCCTGTGGAATATCTCGCTTTTTCCTCTCCCTCCGCATACACGGGGGCTTTTTTATTTAGCCCGAATATTTCAATACGGATTTCGTGGAAAGTGTAAAACAATTACAGTTGAGATTATATGAGGTTAAGTGAGCTAAAGTGAAAATAGTCCCCGGAGGCGTTCAAATAGAACTTTAGCGCCTAAGGCGTCCCTTAGGGATCACCTTTCAACTTTAGTCACTTTGGACTTCTTAATTATTTTCTCCATTTTTTCGGGCACAGGCTCGAAAAGAACTCCTTTCCTGTCGGAATCTTTTATCGACTGTACAACACCGATAATCGAGCCATTATTATTAATTCCCGTTAAAGCAAGGACTTCATTTCCTTTCACAGAAACATATCCGTCAAGAGAAAACAGGCCGAAGTCGGGGCTGAATATGTAATTGCTGGTTTTGAGAGAAAATACTTTTAAGCCAAAAAAATCAGAAGGTTCCTGGACTTCTGTAATAATTATCTGATTCAAATCATTGATATAGTATGAATAGGATAAGCCCTTCTGTAATGACGAAGCTTTATTCGACTTAACAAGATTTTGCTGGTTAGAGCCAGCGTGCCATGTGCCAATTTTATACATTTTCCCGGTGTCTTGAATCATGCCCGCTATATAACCATTATTGTTTATCCTGCAGACGGCATGAAGAGGGATAGTCACAGAATTCGTTACTTTATTACCATCCAAATTAAGCAAGAGATTAGTATTCTGCATAGTAACTACCTGTCCCGCATCATTTATAGAAATAGCCATGGTGTTTCCAGTGCTGGTTGGCGTCAAGTCAGATATCCCGTTGATTTTATCCCAGACGAAAGCATGCCTTACTCCGGAAGAATTCGTAGAATCACCAACGACCTGGCCACGATTGTTGATGCAGAAAGCTCTCGTAAAGCTCCCTCCCAGAGTGGGCAAAATTGTCCTCCCGGAATTCGGATCCCAGAAGAAAGCACGTGTGATGCGATTCGGATCATGAAAACAGGCTGCTATTTGGCCGTTGTTATTGAGTGAGACACTACTGACGGCAGGTCCGAGGTCACGAATTTCATTTGCTTTATCCCAAAGAAAAAGATGGCAATTTCCATTGGAAAACTCTAAAAGTCCCGCGATTTGTCCATTGTCATTAATAGCAAGCGGCACAGTGAATGCTCCCTCGAAAGACGGAATAATATTAACCTTGTATAGTCCCTGATTGTGCGGCTTAAAAAGAGTGTACAGAAGAACAAAGGCAAGTAATATTATAAAGGAAATTAAAATTAACAATTTTCTTTTTTTCATTTTGAAGCTCTATTGAGAAAGGAACATTATTCTAAAACTATATTATCTTGTTTTATTTGTTTTTTTGGCATTTGTTCCATCTTTTCCGGAATTGGTTCGAATAAAATGCCCATACTCTTTAGATCTTTTATTGACTGGATTGCACCTATTATGCAACCTTTATTATTAATGTCTTTCAATGCAAGATAATCATGTCTCTTTCTGAGAGGAACATACCCATCGAGGGAAATCAGACCGAGCTTGGGATCCAGTATATAATTATTAAAACGAGGAAAGGGGAATCTTCCTAAAAAGAGCTCTTCTTTTCCAACTGTAATGATTAACTGATTACGCTCATTCATTCTGTATAAATAAATCAAGTCAGAATGAAAAAGAGTCTTTTGCCCGGAATCCGGATTCCATGAAATAAAGTCGCATTTATTTTGTGCTGAACGTACCATTCCTGTAATATCACCATTGTTGTTAATTTGTGGTACTCCCCAAAGCATGGTCTGCAAAGAAGTAATTTTTAATTCTTTATCAGTTTCGATTAAAAGTGTATTATTTTTTTCACAAACAACCACCTGGCCAGAATCATTTATAGAATAGGCGAAAGTATCATTTGGGCTTATTGGTGTAAGGTCACGTATTCCATTTATCTTATCCCACATAAAAGCATGTCGAACTCCTGAAGATGTATCGGAATACCCGGTAACCTGACCATGATTATTTATTTCCGTGACACAAGAACCTTTGCCACCTAAAGTTGGTAAAATTGTCCTTCCTGTATTAGGGTCAAATACGAAAGAATGGAATTTACCGTTTGGATCTATTATATTTGCTGAAATTTGACTTTTATTGTTTATACAAATTTCTCCTCCATCTACAGGTCCAAGGTCCTGAATGCCGCTTTCTTTATCCCATAGAAACAGATGATATTTGCGTGGTGCTATTTCCGAATAACCTGCAACCTGTCCTTTATCATTAATTGATTCCGGAAAGGTATAATCCCCACCCAGTGTTGGAAGGATTGTAACTTTATAAAGTCCCTGATTATGTGGCCTGGATACTATTATTAGAACAACAGCAAAAAGCAGAATCGTACAGAAAAATATAATCAAAAGCTTTTTTCTTTTCATTTAAAATCTCAATTAAAATAACAACTGTGCAGGCACATTGTTTTCATTTACCGGACTTCTTAATCAGTTTCTCCATTTTTTCCGGCACAGGCTCGAATAATACACCTTTGCTGTCAGCATCTGTTTTTGACCGAATTGCACCGATTATACAGCCGCTATTGTTAATGTCTATTAAACAGAGGTCTTCGTGTCTCTTGACTGAAATATATCCATCGAGAGAAATTGTACCAAGATTAGGGTCAACCAGATAGTTCTTATAATGAGAGGGAGGTAGTATTTTAGCTAAAGGCCCTGTATTTTCTTGTCCCTCACAAATGATTACCTGGTTCAGGTCATTAATATGAAAGGACGGGCCCAATGATGATGAACCTGTATCTGATATAAAAACTGATTTTTGGCCGAAATTCTCATGCCAGGTGGAAATATCAATTTTGCTTTGCCCGAGCAGAACCTGGCCAATAACATAACCATTATTGTTGATGGTGCAGATACCGCGCACAGGTACAGGTATTGGCGTCATTATGTTGTCTTTATTTACTTTATATAGTAATGTTCCGCCCGGTACAAAAACTATAATTTGGCCTGAGTCATTAATTGACCATGCTCTCGACCGCGCCGTGCTGTTCGGGATAAAGTCGCTGATACCGTTCACGTCGTCCCAAATGAATGGATGATCGACTCCGGTTGTTGTTTGAGATAAACCGACAACCTGGCCGAGATTGTTAATACTTTGCGCAAAGCCGTTCCTGCCTCCCAAAGTAGGCAGGATTGTTTTGCCGGAATTCGGGTTCCAAACAAAAGATCGCGTGTTACCGTTCGGATCTTTCATGCTCGCGGCAATTTGTCCTCCATTATTAATAGATATATTGTTCCTTTCGACAGTGCCGAGGTCACGGATTCCATTTTCTTTGTCCCAAAGAAACAGGTGATAATTTCCTTTCGACACTTCAGAAAATCCAGTGACTTGTCCTTTATCGTTATTAGATTGCGGTAGAGTGAAATTTCCGCCAAGCGAAGGAATGATTGTAACTTTATAAAGTCCCTGATTACACGGCCTGGATACTATTATTATAACAGCCTCAATAAGAAAGACAGCACAGAACAATATAACCGATAACTTTCTCTTGCTCATTTGTTGAATAGCATTCTCTCATAAAACTTTTTAAGATTCAACTTAAAAAAGGGGTGGGTTCAGGATTTGTTTGCGCATGAAAACCACGTAGCAGATGGATTTATCGAATTACAGGCAATAGCATATATTTTTTCGTCATATCAGCCGTACCTGCCGTGACAGTGTGCAAGCACGGTGGGTTTATAAACAAATCCGCCATATTATCTCATTCCTCCCATTGCACGTTGAATTATCAAATTGGGCAGGGCTTTTTGAAGCTCTTTCACTTGCTCTTCTGTTATTTTATCACATAGTATTACGTTGAGTGCTTGAAGATTTGTTAATCCTTTTAACTGCTCGATACTGTTAACAGGTGTTTTATGTATTTTAAGTCTCCGGAGTTTTGAAAGATTCTTAAGCGGGCTTAAATCAAAAAAGTTCATTTCGGACGGATCATAAATACCTGTTTTTTCCAGGTAGGACATTCCTTGTGGTACATTTTTTTCAGGATATTTCAAGTTAAGCAGATTAAGCTCTCGAAGGTTAACAAACTTTTCGAGCAGCTTTATATCGTAAAGCTCTGTGGGACGCACTTCCTGTCCCACGCTCAATTCGGTTATTCCCGCGAAATCCTTATCGGTTAGTTCATTCGGCTCTTTATCAAGCTGCGACGCAGCGAATCTTCTGATTACAGTTTTGCCGGACAAGTCGGGCTCATAGATTACAGCCTTTTTTCTATCTTTATTCATAAAGTAGGAAACCATCAATGCGATTATAAAAATGAGCAGGGCGCTTCCGAGCATAACAGGCTTGTACAGTCTGTGGCTTCTAATTGCGGCTATTTTCATTTCTAAACTCCAGTCTTTAATCTCACGGCAATATTATACGCCGAAAGAAACTGTATTTCAAATAACCGATTTTGATTCAAATAATACTATATTTTAATAAACCTGCGTCGCCGGAGAGTGTGTATCTCCATTTACAAGTTTTACTGTTTTTGATGTTTTGTTATGGCATTGCTTTGGCCTTTTATATCTCCATACGCATTTATTTATATATTATACGATGGTGCAGCAATCTGCGATATTACGCTAAAACGCCACGTAAAATTCTCAAATTCGGCAAGGCTTTTTGCAGTTCTTTCACCTGCTCATCTGTTATATTATCACATCGTTGTATATAGAGTGTTCTTAGGTTTGTTAATCCCTTTATCGGCTCAAGATTTGTCACTGGAGTTTTGCTGATATATAACTCTTGTAAGTTTGTTAATTCTCTTAACGGCTCAAGGTCAGTAACCTGAGTATCGTTAACTACAAGCTTTTGGAGGTTTGTTAATCCACTTATCGGCTCAAGATCGGATATATTAGTCCTGAACAAAGACAGTACGTGAAGGTTTGTTAATTCTTTCAGCGTCCCAAAATCAGAAATTTGAGAATTGTCTAAAGTAAGTGATTCTAATTTTGTAAGATCTGCAAGAGGCCTGAAATCAGAAATTTTAGTTTTATTAAGAATTAGTGACTCTAAATTTGCAAGACTTGCAAGCGGCTTAATATCAGAAATTTGAGTATCACTGAGATCAAGTGATTTTAAATTTGTCAGGCCTGCAAGTGGAGTAATATCAGAAATCTGATTATTATTAAGTTCAAGTGATTCTAATTTTGCAAGTCCCGCAATCGGCTTAATAGCAGAAATTTGAGAATAACCAAGATCAAGAGATTCTAATTTTGTAAGACCTGTAAGCGCATTAATATTAGAAATTTGAGTCTTCCTGCTAAGAGTAAGTGATTCTAAATTTGTAAGACCTGCAAGCGGCTCAATATCGTTAACAGGAGTATTATCTATTTTGAGT
>JARRRJ010000103.1:0-14415 GCA_037380865.1 Sedimentisphaerales bacterium | reverse complement strand
CTTCCTGAGCACTTGTATCGTTTCGACAGATTCTTTGGATTGCTGAAGCCGCTGCACTCTTCCAAGCTCAATTTTGAGGAAAGCCAGCGTCTGGCCGATGGAATCATGCAGTTCTACAGCCAATTTTCTCCGCTCGTTTTCTTCGACACGTACGATTTCACCCGACAATGCCCTGAGCTGTTCCTGGTACGCAAGAACTTTTTGTTCGGCCTCAACACGTTCCGTAACATCTTTAAGTGAAAGAACAAGGAAGCCCACTCTCCCGTTTTCAGCAAGAATCGGTACCAGCGTCCAGTCGAAATATGCCGTACCCAATGCAGCATTTCTCACGAAATCAAACGGTTTGGCATAGGCAATGTATGGCATTTGTGTCTTTACGGTATTCTCAAAAATCTCCTGAGTTTTGGTGTCAGGAAAGAACTCGAAAAAATTATGACCTGGAAAATCTTTAGCACGTTTTTGGCAGATGCCCGCAAATTCATCATTCACACGAAGAAAGTTAAAGTTCAGATCGAGGATTATAACCGTGGTAAGAGAATGTTGAAAATATGCTTCGATAAACTTCGCCTGATGCCTGATTGTCCTGGTTCTTTCTTCGATGCGGGTCTCCAGATCGTCGCGTGCCCTGCGCAGCTCTACTTCCATTTTCTTTCGTTCGATCGCATAACGGACCGCGCGTACAATGAGGCTTCCTTCGCTCTTGCCTTTTACCAGGTAATCCTGCGCGCCCATACGAACAGCCTCGATGCCTGTTTTCTCGTCTTCGTATCCCGTAAGTACAACTATAGGCACGTCCGGCTGTGAAGACCTAAAATATCTAACGGTATCCAGCCCTGAACTGTCCGGAAGGTTCAAATCCAGAAGCGCGGCATCGAAATTATCCTCTTTAAAAGAATCGATAGCCTGCTTCAATGAGCCGGCTGACTGGATTCTGTGGTCTCCTGTACTGCTCTGGAGGACTTCTGCCTGCAACAGAGCGGCGTCAGATATGCTGTCTTCAATGAGCAAGATTTTTAAGAATTTGTCACCCATTATAAATCAACAGGTAATGTTACAACTGTCAGCCAGAAATCTTCTATAGACTTTACTACGTCAATAAAATGCGCAAAATCAACGGGTTTCGTTATATAGCAATTAGCATTTAACTGATACGATTTCAAAATATCCTCGTCTGAACGGGAGGTTGTAAGTACGATAATCGGGATGACTTTCAAATTATTATCGGTTTTTATTTCCGCAAGTACCTCCCTGCCGTCCTTGCGGGGCAGATTAAGGTCAAGCATAATAAGATCCGGCCTTTTAGCGCTGGCATATTTGCCTCTCTGCATTAAGAAATCCATCGCCTCAACTCCATCTTCGACGTGAGTTAGCTGGTTTGCGATTTTACCTGCTTTAAGTGCTTCAATGGTCAAAGCGGCGTCACTGGGACTGTCCTCGACGAGTAATATTTCTATGGGTTTAGATTCTGATACATTCATCAATTTTGTCCTTCCAAATCAGGAATAGTAAAATAAAACGTGGAGCCTTTTCCAGGCTCGGATTCAAACCATATTTTTCCTCCGTGCCTTTCGACTATTTTCTTACACAGCGACAGGCCAATACCTGTTCCCGGATATTGCTTGCGCGTATGAAGCCGCTGGAAAATCATAAATATACGATCAGCATATTGCCTTTCAATACCAATTCCGTTATCTTTTACAGCAAATTGCCAGGCGTTGTCCTGACGCGTCGCACTTATATGTATTTCCGGTGGTTTTTCGCTCTTAAACTTTATCGCGTTGCTTATAAGATTCTGGAACAACTGCGTAAGCTGAATCGGGTCGATATTAACTGTAGGCAATTTGTCAGATGTGATTTTAGCGCCCGTTTCTCCAATGCTTGTGTGCAGAGCCAATACTGCATCTTCCAGCGGCTCGCTCGAGTCGATCTCTACCGGCGGCTTGCCGCGTGTGTCGATTCGCGAATATTCCAGTAATCCGTTTATAAGCGCTTGCATCCGATGCACGCCATTGATCGTAAAATCCATATATTCCTTTGTTTTGTCATTAAGAGAATCCGTTATCTGACGCTGCAATAAACCCACAAAACCGGCTACCGCGCGTAAAGGCTCCTGCAAATCGTGACTTGCAACATAAGCGAATTGCTCGAGGTCTTTGTTCGACCTTGCAAGCTCTTCCGTTCTCTGTTTGACAATTTCCTCAAGGTGAAGATGGTATTTTTCCAGTTCAGCTTCGGCATTGAAACGATTTATTGCCTCCCCGATAAGTGGAGCGATAGTTGACTCGATAAATTGGACATTTGCAAGCGGCACCATATCCTTTTGGGAATCTGCAATGTGAATGGCACCTACTACATCATCTCGATACCGAATCGGAATAATACCGATTGATTGAAAGCCATGCTTCATACATTGGCCGCGATAATCTTTCGCCTTCATGGGGGAAAGATTCCTTAAGAACGCAAGTGAATCGTTGCTGTAAAATGACCCGTCGGGAGTCAATAGTACCTTGTCGCTCTCCTTTGGATTCTGCAGAATGGCTCTTATACATAAGCAGCTATCGTTTCCAAGGTGAAGAGGATTTTCCATCTCGATGAAATTTTTCTCGAAGCCGACACTGGATTCATAGGGTATATTGTCCTCGCTGTCTTTTATGCGAATTCCGACCCTGCTGCATCCCGACCAGTCTCTGATGACATCAACAGCTGAGACGAGATATTCCTTTCGTGACGTTTTTCTCGCATACAATTCCAGCAGCGCATTCGTGGCACCCTGTCTTCTTTCCGTTTGTTTCTTTTCAGTTACATCGCGTGCTGCTGCGAATATACCCTGTACTTCACCTTCTTCGTTTTTATAAACTGTGGCATTATACAACACATCAATAAGCTTTCCGTTATGGTTTTGAATCGTTAAGGGATAATCCGTCACAAATCCCTGTGCGAATACCTTCTGATACCCTTCTCTGGCTTTATCAGGTTCAGTGAAATAATTGGAAAAATCCGTACCGATAAGCTCCATACGTGAACTTCCGGTAACCTGTACCGTCGCTTCATTGACATCCGTAATTTTTCCTTCGGCGCTGATTGTTACGAGCGGATCCAGTGACGCCTCAAGGAGGCTTCGCGAATACAGTGACGCCGCACGTAACTCCTCCTGAGCTTTTTTGCGGTCTGTAATGTCAATACCCATTTCAAGGATTAGCTGTGAGCCATCAGTGTCTTTGAAAGGAAAATCGAATATATCATAATTTCTGCCGTTCGGACCAGTCCATTCCCAATGCTGAGGATTTCCGTTTTCGAGCACTTTGTACGTCTCGCAATTTTCGCATGGTTCCTTGCGGTCGAATAAAAACTCGTAACATTTTTTATCAGGGTAATATCCGAAAAGGTCACGGAATACCTTGTTGGCAAAAGGCATATAATAATCAGGAGTCAGAAGGCAGACATAAACAGGCAACGTCTCAAGAACATCATTAAATCTTTGTCTTTCAGCAAGCGCCATTTCTCTTGAATGTTTTTTCTGGACATAGTTCCACATCGCACTCAACAGTAAAACTACCTGTCGTTCATCAGTATTCTCATAGTCACTGTCTTTGTTGCCCACACCAGCGATAGTAACAATTTTGTCGCCCTCAAAAACAGGGACAACCATTAATCTCTCCATAGGAACGTGGCCTTTTGGAGTACCTTTCTTTCGTGGATGCGGCTTGCTGTAATCATTGACAAACAGTGTCTTTCGCTGCCTGACAGCATCCGCCCAGATGCCTGCGTCAGCAACAGGCCAGTGTAACGGATCGCCTTCTACATTACAAGCTTTAACAACATCTTTTGAAACGGAATGAAGCTCGTACATTGTCTCATCTTCATTCAGGAAACCAATAAATCCGATTTTACTGTGTGTCAGTGCAATAGCCTGCTCAAGCGTAAAGTTTGTAATCTTGTCGAGAGGAGCCTCGCTAATCTCGCTTAAGCTCACAAGCGCATCCAGACGCGCTTCTTCCCATCTAAGAGATTGCTCTGTACGCAAACGCTCTTCGATTTCTTCCTTCAGTTGCTCGTTTGTCTCCTGAAGTTTGAGCGTTCGTTCCCTGACTCTTATTTCCAGCTCATCTCGGGCTTTTTGGATTTCTTCTTCAGCTTTCTTCTGTTTTGTGATGTCAGTTCCAACAGCCAGAATCTCTGAAACCTGACCATCTCCGTCATAAACAGGCTTATTCGTCCATGCCATCCAAACCCGCCGTCCGTCTCTGCATATATTTTCGTTAACATTGCTAACATAATGCTCCGGATCATTTAGAATATTATGAATCAGTTCTGAGGAATTCGTTTCCGAAGTATCTCCGTCCGGAAGAAGAAAAGTCGCTTTTCTGCCAATTACTTCTTCTGACGAATAACCGAAAAAATGCTCTGCATACTCATTGAATAGAGTGATATTACCATCTCGATTCCATCGGATGATAGCACTATTGGCATTTTGAACAAGCTCTCTGTAATTTCTCTCACTTTCCTGCAGGGCTTCCTCGGCCTGCTTGCGTCCGGTGATGTCTCGGTTTGTTTCGAGAACACGCTCAATTCCGTCGGTTCCGAGCACAAGTTGATGCTGGGCTGAAACAATCACCTCGTGTCCATCCTTGGCGTGGTGGCGAAGTTCGCCCTCCCATTGGCCATGATTACGTATCTCGGCTTCGATTTTCGGCCATGGCATTGGGTGGATGGTCTTAAGCAACTTGTGGGTAACCCGACCCAGCACTTCAGTCTCGGTAAAACCGTACAGTTGCTCGGCACCTCGGTTCCAATACTCAATACCGCTATCTTTCCGCCAGACAATGATCGCATCGTAAGAAAGGCGTAACAATTGTGCCTGTCGCTGGAGCACCTCTTCGACCTTCTTGCGTTCAGTGATATCCCGGCTGAAAGAGACTACGGAGGTAACACGACCCTCGCTGTCCTGAACCGGATAAAAACTGTTGCGAAATACTATGTCATCTCGAGTATCTTCGAATTCGAGGGGCCTGCCGGACTCAATTACTTCTCGCAGACGCGCTAACCTTGACTTTGCAAGCTCCGGCGGCAAGAAATCACTAATGTGTTTGCCAATAATTTCGTCGGCCGTATTCTTAAAACGTGACAGAGCCGTAGGATTGCTTGTAACAACTACACCATCTGTGCTGAAAAGCCAGATAGACTCCTTTGTCGCATCCAGGATTCCCCTGAGTGTCGCCTCGTTCTGACGCAGAGATGCTTCCGCCTCGTCTCGTGCTTTGCGAAGCCTGATTGTCGAGATTCCGAGAGAAAGATCCCCTACAAGCTCGGTAAGTAAATTCACCTCATCCTTCGTGAATGGATCGACTTCCCTTGAATAAATTGTCAATGCTCCGAAGGCTTTGCCATCGTTTAACAGAGGCAGCGATATGGCCGAAGCATACCCACGTTTTACTGCGTCAGCGCGCCAAGGTTCGAAGGCGGGATTTGTAGGGATGTTTTTACAGACGGACGCTTTTCTGGTTCTTATAGCGGTGCCTGTAGGACCGCGCCCTCGTGGAGCATCCGCCCATGTTATTCTAAGAGTATCGAGGTAACCCTCTTCGAAACCGGCACATACTATCGGCTTTACCGTTTTTGCCTCATCATTTTCAGCAAAACCTATCCATACCATCGCGTGGCCGCAATCATTTATTATGATATCACAAACATTCTGCAGGTACCTTAGCTCATCCGCTGCGTGCGCTACAGCCAGCGTGCTTTTACTGAGAGCCCTTAGAGTCCGATTCAGCCGCTTAAGCTCTTCTTCTTTTCTCTTCTGCTCAGTAATGTCTATAACTGCGCCGAAACCACCTTTGAGTTGGCCGGTTTCGTCATATTCCATTTCGGCATTCTGACGAATCCACTTGTTTTGACCATTAACAACTATTCTGTGTTCAATATCGAATCTTTTTGTCTTAGCAGCTGTTTCCCACTCCTTATCTACCAAATCACGGTCGTCCGAATGTACAAAAGAGAAGAAATTACTCAGAGCTATCGGATTATTGACCGAAAGGCCGAAAATTCGATAAGCCTCTTCGGACATAGTTAATTTATTATCTCTTACGTCATACTGCCAGCTTCCGGAAGCTGTGATCGTCTGAGCACGCTTCCTCAGGCCGGTTTCTATCAAAGCTTTATAAATAAGATAGAAAGCTACCAGCTTGAGATAATGTCCTATCATATTAGTAGCTTCGTACGGATTGACATACAAGGTAAACATCAATTCGGAAGCCATAGTCAAAATAATAGCCCAGAAAATAAATCTCATTATTTTTGGATCGAATTTGTCTCTTTTATTTAACATTAAAACCAGGGAGACCAGGAGTATGCCAGAAATTATAAATTCGCTTATATCTTTAAATGGTGTAAGACCGGTCTGTTCATTATAGCACACAGGGAAAATTCCCCAGAAAAAAATAGAAAGTATCAAAATGACAAGCACAGAACCATATATAAGAAGCATTAAGCCTACATTCAAACGACGTTTCAGGAAAAACAAGGCCGCAACTAAAGAAATACTCTCCATATATCGCGCCGATATCCATAGCTGGGTCGCCAGGTTTGTTCCATATCCCTGAAATATCCCCATACCTTTATATGCCAGAGTATGAAGCAGGTCAATTATGCCTACGAAAAGAAATGAAATCCCTAAAAAAATAAGATAATTATTGCTTATAAATTGTCTGCTGTTCCAGACTACCATGAAAATGGCGAAGGCAACACTGACGCTGAATATTTCAACTAAACTGTGAAAAAGAATATAACTATGCAGCTTGGCTATATAAAGACCGACAATAACTACTGCATAGCTGCAAAATAATAACACTCTTTTGAAGAAATTCGCCTGCATCAGCCTTTTTGATTATAAGTACTCATATTCTTTAATAACCACTCGATAATAACTTATTTTACAGCCAATATTTACGAACTTCAACTTAAAAGAGTTTGTTAATTATCGAGCTGAGTCATTGACTCTGTTATTCTTAGCTCATTTTAGTCAATAATCCCGAGTGTTCCTTATCGAAAATCCGATGCCCGAGCAGTTTCATCCTGTCTTCTATCAGGAACCATCCGAGGCAATACAACCAGACAATCCCCGCCCACCTCCATCCTATAGGCGACATAAGATTAAACAGGCCATAGACTGTAATGAACGTAGCCGCTAATTGTGTTAAAATCACGGCAGCAAGCAGAATCACCGAAGGTCGATGTGACCAGAAAGGTCCTCGCGTCCGGGTCACAAAAATCGTCAGATGACCGGCAACCGAAAGCTTAAGATAAATTAACGTTTGAACCATATCATAATCGAGCTTCCAGACAGTCTCAGCAAGGTAAAGTAAACCGAACGATTCGACAACACCTGTCAGACCAAGCACAGTCGCTATTCCAAGCGTGCGATGCATGTCCCATGCTACAGGCTTATCGGAAATTATCGCCCTGTCATAAGCTATTGATAAGATAGCACCGTCGTTCAAAACAGCCAGAAGGACTATCATAATCGCGGTTACAGGGTAAAAATTGAATACAAGGATGCTGAGCGTCATGAATAAAAGCACGCGAATTGTCTCGGTAATTCGATAAGTTGCGTAACTTGTCATTCTCTGAAAAATCTTGCGGCTTTCCTTAAGCGCCATAACTATCACACGTCTGCTTTCTCTATAGACTCAGCTAATCGGGCTGCCTCGTGGTGCTTCGTATCCCCGAAAACCTGCGCATCAAGTATGTTCGTGCCCAATCCTATCTTGCTCGCTATTTCCTTTCCTATTGCAACCTGGTCACCGGTTACCATTTTCACGTTTACACCCATTTTCTCAGCCGCTTCTATGGTTTCTTTGGAATCCTCTCGCGGCGGATCGGAAAGCGCAAGCACGCCTATATATTGCCATTTGTCATTTTTATCTGTTCTGGCAACTCCCAAAGAGCGATAACCTTTAGTTGCGAATCCTTCAATTGCTTTGTCCAAATGCTCCTGTACATCTGACTTATCCTCTACTAAATCAAGAATAACCTGCGGCGCGCCTTTACTGACTTTGAAAGTAGTTCCATCCGGATCTTTTACAGTAGCTTCTGTTCGCTTGTGTACAGGGTCAAAAGGTGTAAAATGTACAATCTGATAACGACTTAGGATAGATTCATCCTTAAGACCTTTAATTACTGCCATATCTATCGCATCTTTATCCTCGCTGCGCGACGCAAGCGCCCCGCTTAATATAATTTCATCTATATTAGCTTTACCAAATCTGACCGAGTCGGTAAGAGTGAGCTTATTCTGCGTGAGCGTTCCGGTTTTGTCTGAGCAAAGAATATCGATCCCCGAGAGCTCCTCTATTGAAGCGAGTCTGCGCACAATAGCCTGCTTCGACGCGAGGAGCCTGGCTCCCACCGCCATTGTCACAGATAAAACAGTCGGCATGGCGACTGGAATAGCCGCTACTGTAAGAACCAAAGCAAACCTGACAGTTGTTAACATGCCTTCGTGCCGGTATAGTGCTGTAATCAATATCAGGACAACAAGGGAAATCGCGATAACTATCAGGTAGTCTCCTATTTTCAGGACTGCCTTCTGGAAATGACTCGTGCTTTTGGCTCCTTCGACCATTTGAGCCGTCTTGCCGAAATACGTCTTGGCGCCGGTAGCATAGACGAGAGCTTCGATTTCGCCCTGGTTCACGATTGAGCCTGAATACACATCATCGCCCTTCTTTCGCTCGACTGGTAACGACTCGCCGGTCAGTGTGGACTGATCGACTTCAATAGGGTCGCCTTCCAGGAGTTTTGCGTCGGCAGGGACAATGTCACCCAGACGGAGCCGAATTATGTCACCGGGTACAAGCTCCCTGGCTGTAACGTCTTTCCATTTGCCGTTTCGCTTTACACGAGCTTCGAGCGCCAGTTTCTTTTTGAGCGCTTCTATGGCATTGCCTGCCTGATACTCCTCCCAGAAGCCGACGATTCCATTCATAAGGAGCAGAACCATAATAATCCAGAAATCCGCCCAGTGATGAACTATCGCTGAGAGAATGACCGCAACCTCAATCATCCAGGGAATCGGGCCCCAGAAGTATGTGAGAAATTTCAGAATGGGATTGCTTCTTTTCTCGGTGAGCTCGTTGTAGCCGTACTGCTCTATTCGGCTCTGTGCTTCAGAATCGCTTAATCCCTGGTCGGGAGAGGCGCCCAATTCTGATATAAGGCTTTCAAGACTCTTTTTTTGTTCTTTTTCTGCTGGTTTGCCTTTAGAATCCGGTTTCTCGGTCATTTAATAATTCCTGTTTAAACCAATTGCATCTGAGGCTCTGCGTTTTTAATTTTGCCTAAAACCTCTTCCTTTCTTTGTTTAAGTGTTTCTTCGTCATCAGCCTCCAGGTTGAGTCTTATCACAGGCTCAGTATTGGAAGGCCGTAAGTTGAACCACCACGAATCATACTGAATTGTCAGACCGTCAAGATGGTCTGTCTGAGCGTCGCTGTAAGAATTCTCAAGTGCTTCGAAAATTTCTTCCTTGTCTTTCACATGTATATTGATTTCTCCTGTAGAATAGTATTTTTTCAAGGGAGAAACGAGCTGAGATAAAGGTGCGTCTTTCGATGCTAAATAGTTCAACATCCAGATCATCGTGAACATCGCGTTATCTGTAAAACCGACGTCACGATAGTAGTAATGTCCTGAAAGCTCCCCCGCAAAAACTGCATTTTCCTCTCTCATTTTTTCCTTGATGAATGCATGTCCCACACGGCAGCGCACCGGCCTGCCTCCGAGCCTGCGAACAGTCTCAGGGACAACCTTGCTCGAACGCAGATCGTAGACAATAGCTGAACCCGGATTTTCCGCCAAAAAGGACTCTGCGATAAGAGCTGTCACCAGGTCCTCGGGAATTCTTTCACCTTTTTCATCGATAAATCCACATCGGTCAGCATCTCCATCGAAGGCGACACCAATATCTGCTTTTTCCTGCACAACTTTTTTCTGCAAATCGACTGTATTAGATTCTATGAGAGGATTCGCGACATGATGCGGAAAGCTGCCGTCAGGATTCATATACATAGGAATCAGTTCCCATGCGCCGAATTTTGCGAATATGGCAGTGACTTCGGGCCCGGCGATTCCATTACCAACGTCTACCACAATTCTCATAGCCTTAGGCTTGTGCACAAACTCGCTCAATTTATCGATATACTTTTCGAGATAATCGAGCTGTTTGTATTGTCCCTCCGAAGCATATTTTGCATCCAGGCCCGCCTGCGAATCAATTGATTTCTTCAGATCAGGCAATCCGTGCTCGCCGCTCAAGGGAATCGCGTTTTCCCGGCAAAGCTTGAAACCGTTTATTCCTGCCGGCAGGTGAGAAGCAGTGACCATCGCGCCGCCCTTGAAGCATCCGTCGATTATCGCATAATACAACATGGGCGTCGTAGTCATTCCTATATCTGTCACCATGCCGCCTGCTTCCATGGCTCCTTTTACGAAAGCATCCGCCAGAGCCGGTGAAGAAATTCGCATGTCCCTTGCTACCACAATGTTCTTTCCTGATAGAAAATGAACAAACGCTGAACCTATCTTATGCGCTATTGTCTCATTTACTTCATCCGGATAAGAACCTCGAATATCATAAGCTCTGAAGATTTCTGCCATAAAAACTCCTTTACTGTTTCCAGAGTATTTCATTCGCTTCAATTGGTGAAACTGAACCGTCCAGAAGTGGTACAACTCTGGGCGTATAGTCAGTCAGGTTTCTATGAGCCGGCAGCTGAGCGTTGTAGAAATATCCATTATTGTCATGACCTGTTTGCTCAGCCCGACTCATATTGTAGATTTCAGGCTTCTCACCATTCTGCGGCTCAGCGTAAAGCTGGACTGCAACGTTTTCAGGATCGATTCCTTCGAAGAAGACCGGTACTCTGCAATAGTACTGACCTTCTCTTGTGGAAAAGTCAGCATCTCCAAAATATATTTTATAGAAACTGTCATGTATCGTTTTTTTCAAATTGCACAGCGACACAGATTTGGCCGCCTTCCTTTTACTTCGCTCACGAAAGACTTTAAGAGAAGGCGAATATAGCTTCTCTACGTATTCGCGCAGCATCCTGTTGCTGCTGAATCGGGGCGTAAGCTCTGCCATACTCATCCTCATTTTAGAGACCCAGGCGACAGGAATGCCGTTCCCATTTCTGTCATAAAACGTTGGGATAATTTCTCTTTCCAGGATCTGGTAGAGCTGCTCTGCTTCCTGCGCGTCATAGGCAGGATCATCACCATGCTCGCGTCCGTCACCTATAGCCCATCCGACTTCCGGCTTGTAGGCTTCCGCCCACCAGCCATCAAGCTCAGAGAAATTCAAGCCGCCGTTCACGAGAACTTTCATTCCGCTTGTACCGCTTGCTTCCATTGGTCTCCGCGGCGTATTAATCCACAAATCGACTCCCTCTACAAGCAGCTCTGCGAGCAGCATATCATAGTCTGCCAGAAATACTACCTGTGAGTGCAAACCATTGCTTCGGATAAAGCCCGACCACTCTTTTATGAGAGCCTTTCCCTCTTCATCCTGCGGATGAGCCTTGCCCGCAATTATCAATTGTACAGGGTGCTCTTTCTTCATAAGGAGAGCCTTTAATCGCGGCGAGTCGTTCAGCAGCAAATTCGGTCTTTTGTAAGATGCGAATCGCCGGGCGAATCCGATTGTGAAAACATTCGGATCGAGAAAAGCTTTAGCCTGCTCGAGGCTTTCTGCAGAAGCGCCTGAAGCTTCGAGCTGCCTTACGAGTCGCTCCCTTACATATGTGACAAGTTTATGACGTCCTTCGTTGCGAAACTTCCAGAGCGTCTCGTCGGGTACTTTTTTCAAGTCATCTTCGACAGTTTCAAGTGTGCCGACCCACCTGTCCCCGCCGCAGGCTTTTGTCCAGAGTTTATCAGCCGCTTCCGAATCCCACGAAGGCATATGAACACCGTTGGTGACATAAGTTATGGGCACTTCCTGCTCGGGCCAGCGTGGAAACAAGACCTGAAATATCCTTCGGCTTACCTGACCATGCAATTTGCTGACGGCGCTTACAATCCCGGATCCTCTGACTGCGAGATAGGCCATATTCAAAGGCTCGCTCATATCTCCCGGCTTTTCTCTGCCCAGATCAATAAGGCCTTCCGTGCCAATACCAAGTTTTTCTGCATAGCTCCTGAGGTACTGATATACGAGCGAAGGAGCAAACCTGTCAAATCCCGCTGAAACGGGCGTGTGAGTTGTAAAAATGTTTCCCGCTCTTGTGGCCTCCAGCGCAACTTCGAAAGGCTGTTTTGTTTTCTCGGAAAATGTTCGTGCTCTCTCAATAACTGCAAGAGCTGCATGACCTTCGTTAAGATGACAAACCTGCGCATCAATCCCAAGAACCTGGAGCAGGCGCCAGCCTCCTATTCCCAGAACCATTTCCTGCTGGAGTCGCATCTCAGGACCGCCACCATAGAGCTCCGTTGTGATACACTGGTCCGCCGGACCATTTTCCGGATCATTGCTGTCGAGCAGATATAGCCTTGCTCTGCCTACCTGCGCCTGCCATGAAGCCACTGACCGTCTTTGTCGCGAACGGGGAGAACAGGTAATTGACTCGGATCGTTGTAAGGATAATATTCTATTTGCTTTCCTTTCGAATCAATTACCTGCCTGAAATATCCCTGTTGGTAAAGCAAGCCGATCCCGATAATCGGCACCCCCAAATCGCTGGCAGTTTTTAACACGTCACCTGCCAATATACCTAACCCCCCCGAGTATATAGGTAAAGACTCACTGAGACCGAATTCCATGCTCAGGTAGGCAATAGTCATTGATGATTTTTTATATGTTCTGGAAAACCAAGTTTCATCCTTGAGATATTTCCTGTGCTGTTCAACCTGCTCCTGCAACTTCTCTCTGAAAGACTTGTTCTGGGCCAGGGACTTGAGACGCGTTTCCGAAATAGATTGAAGTATCAACCAGGGATTGCGCGTCAATTCCCATATATCGGAGTTCATCTCTTCCCACAGAACATCCGACCTGTGAGACCACGACCAGCGCAGGTCAAGCCCGATTTCCGCCAGGCCTTCGAGTCCTTCCGGCATTGCAGGAAGCATGTAATATTGCGAAATTTCCATAATAAACCTTTCCAAAAATTAAGTGACTAAAATGACAAAAGATAGAAATTTACTATTATCTTTAGTCATTTTGGCTCACTTTAGTCACTTTGCAACTTTTTCAGGCGTAGACATTCGAATCTTCCCGTACCTTATGCACGCGTTTATCCGTTTCATCCTGATCGGAGCGGAAATGATTAAGTCCCGCCAGGTTCATCAAGCTATCAAGACCAATCTTGCTATTCTCAAGAGCATCTTTCCAGTTCGAGAGCTTTGGAATTTTGCCTTCCTTCATACTGGTCTTTACCTCGTCGTCTGTCCACCTGACCAGAATATCATCGCAATCATAATCTTCGAAAAAGTCAAGCAAATCATCCGGCGTAAATTCGTCAAGGTTCTCTTCTTCCAGCTCGTCCAGGCATGCTACGAGCTTTTCATCCACATCCCATAACGTAGTTAATCCAATGCTGTACTCGTCAACGTTCTTGTTTATCCCCGGCTTGTATTGTGTTTCAAGCCTGCTCGTTACAATATTCACGTCAAGGTCCAGTCCGAGAAACTCGGCCGCAACTTTCGGAGGCATTGTCATTACGTCGATTCCCGCCAGGTCTCTGATTTGCTTACCCGAACGAAAACTTGCCCCGATTTGCTGTGACGTGGACAGTCTCTTTTCACGAAGCTCGCTGATGACTTTCTGCGAAGCGAGCGTAGCTATTTCCCCGATGTAGTTTCCGCTTCCGAGTTTGTTGTCGGCAACAAAACTGTTAAGCCTGCCCAGAAAGACGTTCACGAAAGCGGGATTTGCTATTCTCGCTATCATGTAGTTCTGTCTCGCAGAAAAACCGAGCGTATGATTCACAGGGATTTTCTCTTTCGACAAAATTCTCGTTGCGAGAAGGCCCGCGGCTGTAAGAGGTATCTTGATGTAGAATCTTTCAGGACAAAGTGCATAAAGTCTTCGCCCATACTCGACTGCCAGATCAACATCGTTGGCAAGGTCTGTATGCTCCTCGAGCGAAACATAAGCATCAAATTTCTGGACAAGCTTCAGGCCGTGGACACCATTAAGGATATAGGCCATTTCCAATATCGTTTCGCGTTCGTTGAGCGAATGGTCCTCCTCGATTATTTTTGCCGCCTGTGGAATCAGCTTGTCGTACCTGCCGCTCTGAATCTCTCGGTTCAACAGTGTATTGTTCACTGTTACAGCCGAAAATTCGCCTGTCCAGTGTTTGCCTATCTCATCAATGTTGCCTGTATCGAGCCACAGCTCTGTTCCAAGGTTGCGAACAT
>JARRRJ010000102.1:0-6229 GCA_037380865.1 Sedimentisphaerales bacterium | reverse complement strand
TATAAAGAAAATGTTTCTGTGAAAACAACTTCTGAGACAAAGACTCTGTTTCTTCAAACTGAAGCTTCTGTGAATTTTGTCGATAGCGAGTATGTGTGCTGCATCAATGTGAGTGCCAGCGCTAAATCGCCTGCTTTCCTGGTGATTTCTGCAAGACCGTATAATCCTGAGGGCGTGAGCTTTATTCACACGATTTATTTTCATAAAGAGAGTGTCAGATGGAGAATCAATGACAAACATAATGCCTTTTTGAGTGTAATGCCTGACAGACAGGTTATGTCCAATTACAGGGATGGTGATGTATTGCTCAAGCTGCTTTCCTCTGAAGAAGAACAAACGAAAATAACCTGTGATGTGGGAATGGCTACTTCAGCAGCTATGTACAGACTTGAGCCTGAGGAGGAACGTTCAATTGAGATAAGAGTGCCGCTCCATAAAGCGAAACTTCATAACACTGATAATCGTGATTTTTCAGGAAACCAAATCTGGCATGAAGCTCTCGAAGGAACCTGTAATTTAACTTTGCCGTACAGGAACTTCCAGTATCTTTATGATGAGGCAATAAGGTCAGTAATACTTCACTCTCCCAGGGAAGTTTATCCAGGTCCTTTTACATATAGAAGATTCTGGTTCAGAGACGCGGCTTTCATAATCTACGCAATTATCTCTGTGGGAATGATAAAACGCGCCGAAAAACTTATAGACAACTTTTTACACAGGCAGACTGCATTCGGCTATTTTCATTCGCAGGAAGGAGAATGGGACTCGAACGGTCAGGTGTTATGGCTGATGAATAAGTTCTGCAGGCTGTCCGGCAGGAGTCTCAAAGCACAATGGATTAAGCCGGTTATTAACGGCGCCAAGTGGATTGCGCACAAGCGTACTCTGAAAGATTCCAAAAAGCCTCACGCCGGATTGTTGCCCGCAGGTTTCAGCGCAGAGCACCTTGGACCGAATGATTATTACTACTGGGATGATTTCTGGTCTGTAGCCGGATTGCAAGCGGCGTCACAAATGCTTGACGAAACCGAGCACAAAAGAGATGCGGCTCTATTTGCAGATGACGCCCGCGATCTTCTCGCTTCTATTGAGAAAAGCCTTGACTCGTGCAGTCAGTCTCTTGGCACATCTGCAATGCCTGCGTCTCCTTACCGCAGGCTGGATTCCGGCATGATAGGTTCGCTGTCGTCATGCTATCCTCTTGAAATTTTCAAACCTGACAATGACCGGACACGCAAATCAGCCAAATATATTATGGATACCTGCATGATAAATAACGGATTCTTTCACGATATAAGTCACTCAGGAATCAATGCATATCTGACGCTGGATTTAGCGCAGGTTCTTATGCGCATGAAAGACTCGAGATTCATCGAACTGGTAAAAAGCGTTGCTAACCTGGCATCTCCCACAGGCCAGTGGCCCGAAGCGATAAATCCTCGCACAGGACTTGGATGCATGGGCGATGGCCAGCACGTCTGGGCAAGCGCAGAATGGATAATGATGATGATAAACAGCTTCGTGATGAGACAGAATGAAAAGCTCGTCATAGGAGCAGGTGTTTTTTCAGAATGGCTTGACACTAAGAATAAACTTTCCGTCGGTCCTGTTATGACTGGTTGGGGACCCGTAAGTATTGAAATTCAAGCGGACAAGAATAACATAACTGTCCATTGGGAAGGGAAATGGCGCAGAGACAAACCTGCAATTGAAGTCAGACTCCCGGGTTATCAACCGGTTGCCGGTGACTCGAACAACACAAGCGTCGAAATTAAACGTATGGAAAATTTATGAATATTTTGATGATGACAAATACATATTTGCCGCACATTGGCGGCGTGGCAAATTCCGTCTCTGTTTTTACAAAAGAGATGCAGAGAAGAGGACACCACGTAGTTGTAGTTGCTCCCGAATACAGCGAAGAACTTCGTGACGATTCGGATATCATAAGGGTACCTGCTCTTCAGCATTTTAACGGCAGTGACTTTTCGATGATGCTTCCTATCCCTAACTTTCTCGTGCATCATCTGGAAAGTTTCAGACCTGATATCGTTCATTCTCATCACCCGTTTTTATTGGGAAGCACAGCTATACGCATCTCGATGAGATATAACGTACCGCTGGTTTACACCCAGCACACGATGTTCGAGCAGTATACGCATTACGTACCGATGGGTCATAAGAGATTGAAAAAGTTCGTTGTGAGTCTCTCGACAGGTTACGCTAATATGTCACATCTTGTAATCGCGCCGAGCGAAAGTATTGCTGCTGTTTTGAAAAGCAGGGGAGTTAACAGGCCGATTGTAGTCATCCCGACGGGAATTCATGTGGAAAAGTTCAGACACGGTAACGGGCAGAAAGTTCGTGCTTTAGGAGATATACCACCCGATGCTTTTGTTATAGGTCACGTGGGCAGACTGGCGCCGGAAAAAAATCTCGAATTTTTGTCCAAGGCTGTAGCTTTGTTTCTGCAAAATGAGCCGAATGCTCACTTCATTGTTATCGGTTACGGTCCTTCAGAAGAACAAATGTATAGATTTTTTCTTCATAAAAATTTGCGATCCCGTGTACACTTTCTCGGGAAGCGGCAGAATCAGGAGCTTGTCGACTCTTATCATGCTATGGATGTATTTGCTTTTTCATCAAAAAGCGAGACACAGGGACTTGTTCTCGCTGAAGCCATGGCCGCGGGTGTCCCTGTTGTTGCTCTTGATGCTTCCGGTACCAGAGAAGTTGTACGTGACGGTCTTAACGGCTACGTTTTAGCGGACGAAAATATACAATCGTTCGCTAATGCTCTCGAAAAAATCAGCAGCATGTCACTCGCTAAAAGAAACGAATTCTCTAAAGAAGCAGAGAAAACAGCTGAATTATTTTCCGTGAATATCTGCACTACCAGATTGCTCGAAGTCTATGATAAATTAGAAATAGCCAACATATCCGAACGATACAAATACCATTCGATATGGGAAAAATCAATCGAGCAGATTAAAGTCGATTGGGAACTGTTAACAAACTTCACAAGTGCCGTGGAAGATGCGCTGATAGACAGCAAATTTGAAAAATAAGATTTATGCCAGACCGAATTGAGATCTTTATAAGACGTCTTCAAAGTAAACTTACCAGGTCGCGGGTTTCGATTAAACTCTTCGGTCTGCGCAAGTCGGAGCACGTCCCAAAGAACAAAGGTTTAATAATTGTTCAGATAGATGCGCTTTCAAAGAAGCAGCTCGAAAACGCACTTGAAGCAGGGAGAGTCCCTTTCATCAAGAGTCTTCTAACCAAGGAATTTTACAGGCTGCATACCCTTTATTCAGGGATGCCGTGCAGCACGGCGGCTGTCCAGGCGGAATTATTATACGGCGTCAAATCTGCGGTGCCCGCGTTCAGCTTTTATGACTACAATACGAAACGCGTCTTCATAATGTTCAATCCCACGGATGCGCGTGAAATTGAACAAAGGCTCAGATACAAGGGACAGCCGCTGTTGACAAGCGGTACCGCGTACTCCGATATCTATACCGGAGGTGCAGAAGAATCGCATTATTGCATAGCAAATCTGAGAATAAGGAAAATTTTGCGATTTACACATATCTTTGGTTTTACTGTCATGGCATTAATGCATTTCTACAGCCTGGCTCGCACACTTGTGCTTTTTGTTGTAGAAATTTTTCTCGCTTTAAGCGATCTTTTGAGAGGTCTGAGCAGGGGAAAGGACCTTGGCAAAGAACTTAAGTTTATCCCTTCACGCGTTGCTATGTGTGTCCTGCTCCGAGAATTCATTGTAATCGAATCGAAAATTGATATTGCCAGAGGCATGCCCATCATTCACATGAATTTCATGGGCTATCATGAGCAGTCGCACAGGAGAGGCGGAACGTCACGTTTCGCGCACTGGACACTGCGCGGCATAGATAATGCAATAAAAAGAGTATGGGTCGCGGCACACAAATCCTCACTTCGCGAGTATGATGTCTGGATATATTCCGATCACGGCCAGATAGATACAATTTCGTACAACAAGAAATACGACAAGACAATACAGCAGGCAGTGCAGGAAACCTTTGAGGAGATCAGGTTTTCCCATGCTAAAAATCCGAACCAGAAAAAGATAGGTTTTCTTGCAAGGACCGGGCTTCGCAAGAGCAAATTTTTCGCGGGCCTTTTTCCCTCGCATCCGCTTCCCGACGATAATAATCCTGTGATTACTTCACTCGGACCCACGGGACACATTTACTTGAGAAACAGTCTCGAGTCCCGTGACATAGATGAATTTGCTCTCGATTTGATAAAACATACTCACGTTCCCATGGTTTTCATTGCAAATAAAAACCATCCCGAAAAAAAGGTTGAGGTCTGGACTGAAGACGGGCACTTTATCCTGCCCGATCAGGCGGACCAGGTATTCGACACATCGTCTGTTTTTTATAAAGAGATGGTTGAAGATTTTATATATTCCTGCAAACAGCAGAATTGCGGTGACTTAATAATGTGCGGCTGGGACAAAAAAACAGGAAAGTGCCTGACTTTTGCAGTAGAGAACGGTTCGCACGGAGGAATAACAACTGAAGAAGCTGAAGCTTTCACCATACTTCCGACACAAACATCGTTAAATGAACTCGGTAAAGGCTATTTCAGGCCGCTGGACTTGAGAAAAGCCGCATTTCAAACCGTGGCCCGTTACTCTTCGCACGCCGCTCGAACTTACAAGTCACGAGTCACAGGCCACGACCGATGGAATCGAAATGGAATACGAGTGATGACTTACAATGTTCATGGTTGTGTGGGAATGGATGGGAAACTATCGCCGCGACGCGTCGCAGATTGCATTGCACAGTATGAGCCTGACATAGTAGCTTTGCAGGAGCTTGATGTCGGCCGCGAGCGCTCCGGCAAAGAAGACCAGGCTATGGTGATAGCAGAGTACTTGAATATGGAGCATCATTTCCATGCAGCAATGAGGTTTTCTGAGGAAGAATTCGGTGAGGCGATTTTAAGCGCCTTTCCTATTGCATTAGTAAAGAAACAAGGATTGTCCCGATATAGGAATTTTTCGCATCTTGAGCCGAGAGGCATTCTTTGGGCGCAGGTAGAACCTGTACTGGAAAAAACAGAGGACGAGTACAAGGATTCTGTTATACAGGTTCTTAATACGCATCTTGGTTTGAATTCAAAGGAACGTCTGCTCCATGCTCACGAATTGTTAGGAAAAGAATGGATCGGCTCTCCTCATTGCGCCGGCCCGGTAATATTATGCGGCGATTTCAACGCGATGCCGTCGTCGAAATTATATAAGCTCATTCAAAAGACTCTGACCAGTGTGCAAATAAACTCTAAACACAGGCATACATGGTTCGGACGTTATCCACTTGCGACTATTGATCATATCTTCGTGAGTTCGCATTTTGAGATTATCAATGTGGAGGTAGGCGACTCCTATCTCGCAAGACTTGCGTCGGATCACAGGCCGATATTTGCAGACCTTAAAATAAAGTTCCCAAGCATTAAATCCTAAATACCAAACAAGTCTAAATTATTAAAATTCGTATGTTTAAAACCTTTTTATTTAGGTTTTGAATTTGTTTACGATCTAAAAATTAAAAATTAGGATTTATCATTTCCTGGGTTTCAGGAATGCCATGATTAAGACGATCACGAAAATCACAAGAAAAAGAAAGAACAATATTCTTGCTATATATGCCGCAGTCGCAGAAATGTTTGTAAAACCGAATATTGCGGCAATAATAGCTATCACCAGAAAAATGAGTGCCCACTTTAATAAGCCCATGTCATAAACGCCCAAAACACAAAAGTTCAATCTTTCTGTTCTGTTTTTTCGTAAGCAGCTTTCGTCTTTTCGTAAGTGTCTTTAAGCTCTTTGATTGCTGTATCGAAAGCGCTCTCTGCAGCCTGTACTTTATCCTGGCCCGCTTCATTAAGCTCATCGAGTTTCTGTTGAGCGGTATCCATTTTAGCTTCAAGACTGGAGGACATTTCTTGCCAGCCTTGAACGCTCGAGCTCCTGATTTTTGTAATCAGCTCTTTCGTTTCTTTTTGGACATTGTCGTAGGTTTCCTGCGATTTTTTTATCGCGGCGTCCTTCTGCTCTGCGAGGTAACTGTCGGTTGTTTCTACAGCTTCAGATACTTTCTCTTTTACTTGATTTGCATCCGTACCGCCGGGTTTTGCCTTACAGCCGGGCAGTATAAAAATGCACAATAAAATTGAG
>JARRRJ010000101.1:0-6230 GCA_037380865.1 Sedimentisphaerales bacterium | reverse complement strand
AGAGTCCTAAATAATGAGTCGTTTTCTGAACATTTAACTATACATATCGCTTTGGCCGACGGCCAATCAGATGCAAATGATGTTTTACAGATACTGCAAGCTCGACTGCGGGTCAAACCCGAGCTTGTGCTCGTTCCTGTTGAAGAGATTCGGAAAGTGGTCTATAATCCGGAATTCCGCAAGCCTGTTCGTTTTATAGATGAAAGGCAATGACTTACAGCCTTTCATAGAAAAGCAGAGGTAAATTTCAGTTAAACAACTGCAATATTGACCAAACAAACTTATTTATGCAGTTGGCGGGGGAAAGATGTTGTTCTTTTTAAGAAGAAACCATCGAAGTTTTAGGATTATTTTTGTTTACGGATTGTATCAAACAGGTTTATGATTTTATAAGAGATACGTATTATGAATGAAACTACTGAGGTTGGACTTCTGTACAATAACAACAATGTTAAGAACTATTTGAAATTTATTTTTTTCAGTGCTTTCGGAGTAATTTTGTTTTTTACTCCTGTTACTATCAACGGCACAAGCTCAATTCCATTGGACCACCTGATAACATATTTGAAAGCTATTCAACCTAACATCGGTAGATTTCCTATACTTGAGATTTTTGTTCTTATTATTGCGACTATCGGGGGGATATTACCATGGATTGACAAAAGTTTTAAGAGGAACGCGTTGAGTTTTATTATCTCCGTATTCCGCACGCTTGGTATCGTTGTTTGTTTCATGGGCTTTTTAAGTGTTGGGCCGGGATGGTTAAAGGATGCGGATTTTATCCCGTTCGCATGGCAAAAAATAGCTGTAGAAGTCACCGTTATAGTGACATTAGGTTCGATTTTTCTGACTTTTATCATGGCGTACGGTCTTCTCGAGTTTACCGGCGTGATAGTAAAACCGATTATGAGACCGGTTTATAAAGTTCCCGGCAGGGCGGCTATAAATGCTATCGCGGCTTTCATCGGAAGTTTTTCCGTGGCTATGTTTCTTACGGACGAATTATACAAGGAATCAAAATACACGTATCGAGAGGCCGCTATAGTAATGACCGGCTTTTCAACTGTCTCGGCAACGTTTATGATTGTAATCGCAGGTGTGGCAGGTTTCATGGGTATTTGGAATTTCTATTTCTGGAGCACGCTTGCTATTACCTTTATCGTAACAGCGATTACAGTAAGGCTCTATCCGCTCAACAAACTTGATAATTCGTATATTGATGGCATAGGCAAACCTGAAAAGGAAATAAAGGGCAATATTATAAGGAACGCTATAAACGAAGGAGTTAGAACTGCAGCAGAGTCAAAACCTCTCTTAAAAAATTTGTGGGATAATTTAAGAGGCGGCATTAGAATGTGTTTTGTTTTAACACCTTCCGCTACGGCAGTAGGATTATTAGCTGCGGTTCTGGCGCGAAAAACACAATTCTTTGATGTTCTGGGTACCATATTTATGCCTATTACCTACGCATTAAAATTGCTTGGCCTGGAAAGCTACAGGGAAGTCGCCAAAGCAAGCGCTGTGGTCCTGGGAGAAGTCTTTGTTCCTAATCTAACTGTTAGAGATTTATCAGATGTGCCAAAATATATAATAGCTGTAGTTTCGGTTTCGACGGTGGTGTTTTTCGCCGGTTTTATTCCGTGCCTTTATGCGACATCGATAAAACTGAAGCCCTGGCAGTTATTAGTAATATGGTTTGAAAGAGCGGCTCTATCAATCATACTGGCCGGGATAATAGGTCTGATTTATTTTCAATATCGTTAAGTTAGTCTGCCCGAATTTATAGAACTACTTTAGTCATTTTGTGAGTATTTGGCCGATTGTTTTACCAGCAGCTCACAGTTCTTCTGAAAGAACTCGACATTGAGCAATGGTGTTTTCTCGTGCACTTCGATGCCGAGCTGCCGGGCGATTTCTTCCGGAGACTTACCCGATTCCAATTCCGTGACAATTCGCTCATGATAGGCTTCAGTCGCCGCGATAGCGTTATCAAAATAAGCTTTAACATCTTCGGCGCCCTTTATCACGGCGTTGTGACTAAGGAACACAATCTCAGCATCAAGAGCGGCAAGACGTCGTATCGACTCGAGGGTGGCCCCGTAGCCTGTAAAATAATTGGGCCAGAAGTATCCGGATTCCGGAATATAGTAGCCGGTTACATCCGATATAATCAAAAGGCCCGAGGAAGGCTCGTGAAAGCTCAGGCTGCAATCGGTATGGCCCGGCGTCGCAAGAACGTTGAGTGTACGCTGTCCTATAGTCATTGTATCGCCATCAGCAAGGATCCGATCGATGATAATCTGCTTCTCCTTCAATGGCTCTGGGCGATGCTTCTCCTCGATTGAGCCGGCTTTGAGAAGCGCTTCAGTAAGCAGGCCGTCAATCTTGGTGAAGAAACCCACAGCTTTTTCGACGGTGAGAGTTCCGGCTGCCATTTTCGAGGCAGAAACTGTTACGTTTGGGAACAACTCCCTAAATACAGGCACTCCCATAACGTGGTCCGGATGAGCATGTGTGATAATAACCTGCTTAATCAGATCAGCGTCGATATCCATATCGGCTAACTGCTCCTTTACAACAAGCCCGGTAGCGCCTACACCTCCCTCGAAGATGGCTCCTTCGTTAAGGTCCGTGACAAGCAAGACAGGGTACTCATTTGTGCCGAGCATCCAGACTCCCTCGGTGACTTCAACTGGTGGATTCTTTATCAACATAACTATTTCCTTTTTCGCTTTGATTTATAATTATATATACACTTAGCGAACTTGTTCGGCTGCAAACAGAGCCGCGCCAAATGCGCCGTTATATTGTGCGTAGGGCGCTATATGCGCCTCTGTGCCAAATGCCTGCCCGATTAGTTTGGCCAAGAAAGGATTATTAGCGACCACGCCGCCTGTCATGACAAGCATGCCTTCGACGCGATCCATTTCGACAATCCGATTAACAACGGAATTAAAAGCTCCCTTGACAATATCAGCTACTTCGACACCGGCCCGGATCTTCGCGAGCACTTCTGTGGCGGCGAATACTGTACAAAAACTTCCTAACGAAACGTCTTTTGTGGATGCCTCGGCCAGGGCATTGAGTTTAGAGACATCCAGTGCCAATCGATACGCAATCTCCTCAATAAAAGCACCCGTGCCGGCAGCACACTTACGATTCATCTTAAAGTTGTCCCTTTTTCCCATTTCGTCAAGGTGGATTATCTTGCTGTCCTGGGCGCCTATGTCAATCACTGTCATACGTTTTTGGAAATGGAAATATGCTCCCTTGCCGTGACAGGCAATTTCCGTCATTTTCCCATCGGCCCATGGAACATTGTCCCTGCCGTAACCAGTTGAGAGAGATCTTACGATCTTTGAACGGTCCAAAGATTCTGTGACGGTCAAATCGTTAAGCATTTGTTCGGCAGTCTTTGCATAATCAATACCAGAGCGACCAAGTGCCTTGGCGACGACTTGATTCTCAGAATTAATAACAACGAGCTTCGCCGTCGAGGCGCCTATGTCAATGCCGCAGTAATATTGTGTTGTGCCAGTTTGTTCTCCAGTCATGTTTAGCCCTGTGAAAGCTGCTCTACGAAAGCCTCGATGTTGGTTTTTGTTTGCTCTTCTGAATAAAGGCGCAGATCATTCAGGTCCCCGTCAACAATCACGAAAGGCTTGCCCGTTTTTTTCTGGATTCGCTGCGGCATGTCATATCGGCTGTTAGAGTTGTTCGGGCAGGTTTTGGCATTATGAAAGAAAACGCCGTCCACCTTGTATTTCTCGATCATCCGTTTTATATAAGCTTCTTTTGGTTTGTCGCTTCGGCAGATGAATAATTCGCTGTATGCACGAGCCATGCTCTCGAACGGTTTTTCAGGATCCAGCGCCTCAAATACCCAACTGTTGCAATACGTCGATGCAACTACTGCGGTCTGAAGCCCAATGAACTGCAAAGCAAGACTCTTGAGCTTACCCCATATCGGCATTCCCTCCCAGTAAATGCGATACTTTTCACCTTCAACAGCTCCGATACCGTCATTAATTCTCTGTTTTAACTCAGCCAGAAGTATCTCATAGTAATCTATTGCTCCCTGGGTACCCCGAAGGACAACCGCTGGTCCCATCTGTATGGTACCATCGAAGAACGTGATTGGTGAAGGAACGTTCGCTGCGCTATCCAGCACACCTTTCCACAGTTCAGTGCACTTCCTGGACAGGGTAATTACTTCCCTGAGCTTATCGATATCGAATTGATTGCCGCTGATTTCCTCCAGAGTTGGTATTAGTGCCTTTATCTGTTTGGCTATGGCAGTAATAATTGTATCATTAACGTCTCCGATTGCACGAGGTGTGTGAACACCAATACATGGCACGTCCCATTCGCGTGCGTAAAACTCGAACCAGTCTTTGACATCCCTGCACTGATTTGTATTGAATACGAGTACATCGGCTTTGGGCGGTCCGGGCAACTTCATTTTATTCAATGGACTTTCGCCTTTCAGGTATGAGCCTACATCGCTGGTCAAATACGAGCAAATGTCCGGGGAAAATCCGTGGGCGTTGGCCAGAGGAATCAGATCGGTGGCCATTCGGCTCGAGCCAAGCATAGCTCCATGATTCTCGGGGAAATAAACTTCAAATCCCATAGCTCGTAGTAGTTCAGCCGGGCCGACACTGGTACACCATGCGATTTTGGTGGGAGTTTCCGGAACCGTTAATTCCTTGAAATATTGGCCCATCACACTTCGCATTGTCTTACTGGCTTCAAAATCCTTCAGTTCTACTGATAATGTCATTATCAAACTCCTGTACTGTTTCTTGTCATATTATGTATATTGTCGCCACACTTGAATGTGGCAACTGTCTCTATTGCACTGAAAATTCGTCTTGTTTAGAGCTCAAGTGTCAATTTAAGGGAATCTTTTACGCACTCGGCATACATTTCAAATGCCTCGGGAGCCTTTTCCCAGGGCATTCGAGGTATGACCATCTCAGTCAGAGATGAGCTTCGCTCATCGAGAACCATGTCCGCCGCTGTTTGAAAAAATGCACCACACGTTGGCCCGACACAGGTATTGATTTGCGTTTCATTCCGGAAAACATGATACCATGGGAATTCCTGCAGTTGATAATGCGGCATACCGAAAATGAACAGCCGGCCGCCATGTTTAGGCAGATATGCGGCAGTTTTGAGCGAATCTACATAGCCGACAACTTCAACTACGAAATCGACCATCTGTTCATTGGTCAGTTCCTTTACGACCTGAACAGTATCCTGCTTCGAAGCGTTTATGACGTGGTTAGCTCCGTAGCGTTTAGCCCATTCAAGACGCCAGTCGAGTATATCCGTAGCGATGACCATACTGGCTCCCATCAAACGCAAGTAGTGAGTGAATATGAGTCCCATCGGACCTTGTCCGATTACGACACAACTTTTGTTTATCACGTTATCCGTTTGTGTCATGGCCCGAAGCACGGTCGCAAGAGGCTGGGCAACAATGAGCGCCGCAGGATCAGGTGCATTTTGTGGCAGACGCGCAATGGCCGGAGGTCGAGAGATTATATACTCCGCAAAGCCGTAATAACCTATTGGTTGTGCTAACACTAAAGTGCCTTCCTCCCAGCCATCACAGCGAGACTTAACGATCTTGCCGATGTTCTCGTGTCCGGCCCAGCCGATCGGGTTAGGAAATTCAATGTCTCCCCAGAGACCTTCACCTGTGTACTGGCCCATGTTGCTTCCACAAAGTGCGACGTGACTGCATTTAACTAATACCTCACCTTCAGCCGGTTCTGGTGTCGGGGCATCGTCCAGCATTGCAATTTTTCTCGGTTCGACTATCTGAATCGCTCTCATAGGTCACCTCATCAAATTATGGCAAATGTAATGTGTGTTATACAAATCATCAACCCGTCATGCAGTTATTATATGTCGGACATCCGTAATGTCAATCACAAGCTTTTGGGAGTATGCGATAGGGAGATTCTCACCGAATTATCAAAAAGCTTCAACAAAAAGTATTCTTAAGATGCAGCATGAGCATCCTGCCTGTTTATCCGCGGGCAAGATATCCGCGATACGATTCTTTTTTAGAGATTCCAGATTATTCTACACAAAAACCAGATTAACTTGTAAAATGAGGCTTGTTATACTCAAAATCTTAAGTCACTATAAAGACAATCATGGTTAAGGTTAATATTACACTACACGTAAACGGCGATACGTATCATTTAGCGGTTGAG
>JARRRJ010000100.1:0-10944 GCA_037380865.1 Sedimentisphaerales bacterium | reverse complement strand
TTGCGGATTTGCTTGCCTGTGATGTTCCTCCGAAGGCTCCCATGTTTATTCTTGAGCCGTTGGGAGCAGGTTCTTTCGAGAAATCAGAAGCCGGGTTGCCTGCGTCAATACACGGACTTGTCGCAATATCATCTACTACCCATGATTCACTGACCTGGTCCCACCTGCCCGCCTGGGATTTGAGGTGATAGTCACCATTGTCTGGATCAGCAAATAGCGGGTCTTTATTTATATTTCCAATTCCCTGCCATGGATTAGTGCCTGTCTTTTGCACATCGCTGTAACTAATATTTATGAGCGAGTAATCGTTGTTCCAGACGCTGCTCAAACCATCCCAGATGATACAATTTGAAATTACAAGCTCGCTTCCGAACCACCATGAATCACAGGCGATAGCATTTCCATCAGAGGCATCGTTCGAGGCGAAAGTACAATTTGTAATTGCCGCGATGCTTTCATCGCTGTAAATCGCTCCTCCTTCGAGGTATGCGAAATTGCCATAAAAGAGACAGTTTGTTAACGTTGTTCCGTAACTATCGAGAGTGTAGAATCCCGCTCCCCATCCTGCTGCGGCATTATTTATGAAGGTGCAGCCTTCTATTATGAGGTCACCGTAGTCATTGTATACTCCGCCGCCGTCATATTCAATTACTTCATTTTTGCTGAAAGTGCAGTTTGTCAAGACCGGATATCCCACTTCGTTAAATAATCCACCGCCATAACTTTCGGCTGAGTTCTCACTGAAATTGCAGTCTGTAAGCATCGGGCTGCCGTAATAGTTGCATAAACCTCCTCCCCAGTCACCGGCCATGTTTCTATCGAAAGTACAGTTGTTGAGTGTGGGATTTCCGTAAGAAATACATATTCCGCCTCCATCCCATGAGGCGCTGTTCCGGGAAAATGTGCAGTTTGTCAGGATTGGATTGCAGCTGCTATCGGTAAATACGCCGCCTCCTTCTCCGCCCAGCGAACCCCAGGCATAGGCCCAGCAATCGCTTATGATACAGTTCGTTATCGATGGACTGCTACCGTTAGAGCAATAAATACCTGCACCGTCGTATGCCATTCCGTTTTCTATTGTAAAACCCTCGATTTGCGTCTCGGGCGGTTCGTTGTTATGAAGATAAAAACCTCTTCCGGAATCTTGGCAGTCGATAATGCATGACTCGGGCCCGTTTTCGCTTATCACACTGAGAGGTTTCCCGAGAAAATCGATATCGCAATTGCCGTTGCCCGTGTAGGTTCCATCCAGTACTAAGATAGTTTCAGAATAAAGAGCGAAATCGACTGCCTTCTGGATCGAATCGAACGGATGCCTGTATGTTCCATCTTCGTTGGGATCACTGAATTCCGGGTCCCCCCAGCATGGATCGTCGGGAGCATTATCGTCAACGTATAACGTAATCATGGAAGTAGGTGGAGTCGATGGCGGATTCAGCGCTAACTGGACAGCTTCATTTGCATCCACGCGGCCAAATCCGTAATATTCGTCCTTGCCCGCCTCTCCCAGATCAACTGACGTGTCCAGCAGAATACGCTGGACTTCGATGTTTGTCAGGTTGGGATCGACAGAAAGCACAAGAGCGGCTACTCCCGCCACGAGCGGGCAGGCTCCCGATGTACCGTGCATAGTATCGCTGTAGTCCCAGATTGTGGTGTCAATGTTTTCAATACTGTAACCATAGATACCCGTAATATCTGTAGTCCAGAGATATGCTTTTCCGAGGAAGAAATAGTCAGCTCGCGTCATCGCGCCGCTGGGAGCAACTATATCCAGTTCCGGTCCGGAAGCGCTGTAGTACCAGGCCGCATCGTCGTGATCTGTGGCGCCGATCGCTATAACTTCAGGTCGCGCTGCCGGATACACGACAGGTCCTCCTTCTTCCCAGTTGCCTGCGGCACAACAGACGATACAGCCTTTACCACTTCGCCCTATTCCATTTTGTTCAGTTACGTCAAGTATTGCAGAATATATTATTTGAGAAGGATAATATGAACCCCAGCTATTGCTCAGGATGTCAGCTCCGTGCGCAGCGGCCCAGCGCATCGCGGTTGCGATGTCCGCGTCAGTTATGAAATCATCATCGTCTGATATACGAACAGGCATTATCTTGCAGTTCCAGGCAACGCCGCAGATCCCGATGTTATTGTTTCCCTGAGCAGCCGCAAGACCTGCGCACATAGTTCCGTGAGCGTCGCTTGAATTCTTCAGTGAAGGTGACGGATCGTTGTCATCGTCAACGAAATCGTATCCGGAGACGAGATTATTAACCAGGTCGGGATGATTCATGTCTACGCCGCTGTCCAGGATAGCGACGATGACGTTGGGATCACCGCTCGTGGTTCTCCATGCGTTCGGAGCGTTAATGTCGGCATGAGTAGTCCCGCCTGTCGGACCGGTATTATACATATGCCAAAGCTGAGAAAAGTATTCATCGTTAGGTATAACTTCTGTCTCTTCGTCATCAGGCGTAACGAATCCTGACAGAACAGGCTGCGATGCGAAATTTGGTACCGCCCATTCTATAAACTGTGCCTGTTCGAGATCAGCGATTGCGTCGAAAACCGATTTCTCGTCTGTCCCGGGAACTTCCAGCAGATATTCTTTTCGCGTAAACTCCATCTTCTGTCTTACAGTCAATCCGCGCCTTTCGCAGAGAGCCAGAAGATCGTTATAAGCATCTTCAAATGAAAGCCGAACCACAATTTCGGGGATAACAGCTGCTGTTTGGCCGTTAACTGTTAGAAGGGGCGCTCTATATGTCACCTCGCTTCGAGACTGCATGAGTTCGAAAGCATTGTTCTGGATCTCGTCTGAACTGTCATTTATTAGAACAGAATAACTTCTTTTGTTAAGTCCCCGAATTTTCCTGATATCGACGTCATCCTGTGAACTGAGTAGGCCCCCATAAACGTCTGTCTCAGGCTCCTGCTCAGTGGATAGGATAACCAAACCCAAATCAGGACGAGGAACAACAGAGATGGTTTGTGCGCCTGACTTAATGACATAAACTGAAGAATTCTGAGCTTTAGCGGTTCCTAAAGTCGCTGAAAGCGTTATGCAGAACGAAGCAAATAAAACTCGCTTGAAACAGTTCATAGAACTTTCCTCCTGAATTAATGTCAGTCGTTATTCGGTTGCGCGTGACTCTCCCGGGAACACCCGGCTTTCCAGCCAGCTTTCGGCAAGCAAAGCCAGGTCATTGTAGTCGATAATATTATCGTTGTCCAGGTCAGCATTCGAGAATAATTTCAGGTCAAAAATCCCGGTTCCATTAGTTGCGATATAAGCAACTTCAGGCTGCGAAAGCGCATAGTCGTATATTCTAAGATCATCCATAAGGCCGTCATATCCTCCGTACCAGCCGGAGCCGATGGAGAATGAATTGATCACCGGCAGATACGTGCTTGTGCTTGCCTGGTTATTTATTAGCCTGCCGTTGAGAAAGACCTGCATCACGCCTGTTCTGAGATCTTTTGTAAAAGCCCAGTGGTTCCACTGACCTTCCCATTCTTTCTTATACCTGTGTTTGCCCGTAAGTCGCTTGTCTAAGCTTAACGATGAGCCGCAATCGAAGTTGTATATGCCAGAACCATCCCAACAGCCAAGATTAATTGATATTGCCGGGTCGAGAGAGTTATAAATATATTCGGAACAGAACATCGTATCCCTTTTATGTGTCGAATCATCGCCTTTCTGCCAGAATGCAATAGTCAGTCCTTTCTCGATTTGTGAAAAAATGTGCGAGACCGGGAAAACATTTACCGCCTGATTTCCGTTAAACTTGATTGCTTTTCCAACAACTCCTGTGTCGTATTGGCGCGATTCCTGAACGTCTCCGTGAGCATTGCCGATTGTGTCCACGACGTTGTTTTCAAATTCGTACCAGAAAACAGGGTCCGCGTTGGGCTCCCGAACCTGGTATATGTTATAGCCGCTCTCAAGCCAGTTATATGCGAGCTCAGTATAATCGTCGAAATCAACAATGCAGTCGCCGTTAAGATCTCCCTGAGGCCTGTCATCTTCAATACATCGCGCAGGGTACAACCTTATATCATCAATGTAGAGCGTACCGTAAGTTGAGAAGCCTGGTAGGTTCGGGTCTCTCTGGATGCCGATGGAAAGAGATTCGATATGCGTGAAATCGATATCTTCCGACGTCAGGTTCAACGGGACTCTCCACGGCTTCCAGGTCTCTCCGGCGATGTCATTCATATCGCCTTCATATGGTATCTTGGCTTCAACACTACCGTCTCCCAGTGCAACATAAAGTATAGCGTCGGTATTGTTATACTCTACGCCTCGGAAGAAAAGCTCTATCGATTTTACTCCTTTTGCCTTCCAGTCCTGCGCACTTTCGAAAATATGCGAGACGACAGCCTCACGCTCATCGTCATAATAGTAATTTATTGTCATAGCCTGCTGACATCCGTGAATCGGGTCGGGAGCCTTCGAAAGACCTATATGGCTCCACGTGCTCCCTTGCTCCAAAATCCAGAAATTATCGAGCGTGCTTCCCTGTCTGTAGGATTCGAAATCGTCAAGAACGGAATAATCCTCAACAGTGAAGCTCCATGGCGCACCTCTGAGTGAATGATTCGGGTCTGCCTGGTTCACTTGATCGATGCGCCAATGATAAGTCTTTCCCAGTTCAAGTGTATTCGGATCAAAGAAGTTCTCGGAAATGTCTTCCCCGAAATGGACAATGTATCTGTCGCCAAAGTGTCTCGGCATCCAGCTTAGCACTGTATCAATTGGAACGTCTTCAGCTTTGTCCGGCGGATAGGGATAAGCTGCCGCTTCGTCAGTATCTTGTGCAATTCTTGCGCTGACATAAGACAGATCGAATCCGGGCGAGCCGCCTCTTAAATCTATGCCGACAACGCGAACGGCACGCGGCTCAAATGGAATTACACGGCCGGCAATATCAAATCCGACAATAGTCGGCAAATGTCCCGTGCTGTCCGGCACTTCAGCTACACCAAGTAAATATTCATGCTCGTCGCCGTCTGTAAGAAATACCAGCGCATGCTCTCCCACGGGATCCATCTCTGAAACAAATAAATCGTCTCCGGGTCCGTCAACTATTACTCCGCGAAACAATAGTTCGACCCAGCTATCGATGGGTAAAGTGACAGCAGAGTCCGCGACAGAAGGAGGAGGCCCAACAAGGTATTTCCGGGGATCGACTATCGATGGGAAATATCCGTTGGAGTCGATACCTATCCAGCAATCCGAACTGGAGTGGAACGAATCAATCAGGTAATAAGGATATTGGAACTCGCTCGCCTGCGAGATCGCTTCCGGATTGTAAATCGTAAACAGTAAAGCTGCTAGAGCTAAACAGTAACCTTTTCTCATTCCTTGCCTCCGGCCCGGCCATAGGGCTCTGTAAAGAAAGCATTAATATAAAATGGTCCTATAACGAAATTAATTATAGCATTTTTTGTGCCGAAATTCAAGAGAAAATACGTCGGA
The DNA here is from genome assembly GCA_037380865.1 of Sedimentisphaerales bacterium. GTDB lineage: Bacteria > Planctomycetota > Phycisphaerae > Sedimentisphaerales > Anaerobacaceae > JAFGPS01. The sequence goes on along the minus strand of JARRRJ010000100.1, from coordinate 5,465 downwards.
ACCTGTATTTGGCTGCTTCACGATTAGCAAATATTAGAAAACGCTTGATATTCTCTGGATAATTGATAAACTTCGCAGAATAATCGCTGCTCTTATAGTGATTCGCTGGAAAGAAGGGAAAACAAATCGTTCTATTGAAGAGGTCTTGATAATGTGTGATATGTCAGTCAGTCCGGCAGGAGAAAGTTTTGAAATACCTCAAACCGAGCAATATGCCGCCGAATTCAGTCGTGTCGAATCGCTTGCGCAAAATGCTCGTCGCGAAGGCAAAGAAATCGTTGTCGTTATGGGAGTAGGTTTCGTCGGTGCAGTCATGGCCGCTATTGTCGCAGATACTGTCGATAAAGAAACAGGCCAGCCCTCCAAGTTTGTAATTGGCTGCCAGAGACCCAGCACAAGAAGCTACTGGAAGATTCCTTTACTCAACAGGGGGGTCTCGCCCGTAAAGGCAGAGGACCCTGAAGTGGAGCAAATGATTTCCCGTTGTGTGGGTGAGAAAAAGACTCTCATCGCGACATATAACAGCGATTGCCTTAAGCTTGCTGATTGCGTTGTTGTGGACGTGCAGTGCGATTATACCAAGAACGACCTGGGAAACATGCGAACAGGCAAAGCTGAAATGGCCGCGCTTGAAGCAACTATTCAGACAATCGGAGAGAAAATCCCGCCCGAGTGTCTTACGCTCATCGAAACCACAGTAGCTCCGGGAACGACTGAATTTGTCGCATGGCCTATTATCAAAAAAGCTTTCGCTGCGCGAAATATACAAAGTGAGCCTCTCCTGGCACATAGTTTCGAGCGCGTCATGCCAGGCAAGAATTATGTAGCATCTATAAGAGATTTCTGGCGTGTCTGTTCAGGCTGCAATGAGCAGGCGAGACAGCGTGTTGAGAAATTTCTTCGTGAAGTCCTAAATACTGAAGACTATCCACTCACTGTTATGGATAGCCCGATCGAATCGGAAACAACCAAGATTGTTGAAAATTCTTACCGTGCCGTGACATTGGCTTTTCTTGATGAATGGAGTCTTTTTGCAGAGAGAAACGGGGTCGACCTTACAAAGGTAATCAAAGCGATAAAAGTTCGTCCAACGCACAGCAACATCATTTTCCCCGGTCCGGGAATCGGAGGCTATTGCCTTCCCAAAGACGGCGGCCTGGGCTTCTGGGCTTATAAACATATCCTCGGATTCGAAGACGATATTTTCAAGATTACTACGAGAGCGATTGACATAAACGATACGCGAGGACTTCATGCCGCAACTCTGGCCAGAGATGCTCTTCGCAATATGGGACGACAGGTGGCGGGCGCTACTATTCTTGTTTGCGGCGCGAGTTATCGCCAGGATGTTGGCGACACTCGCTATAGCGGCTCGGAATTGATTGTCCGCAAGCTGACTGAAATGGGAGCCGAAATGCGCGTGCATGACCCATATCTTGAGCACTGGTACGAGTTGGAGAAACAGGATGAATATCCCTCTCCGGGACATTCGTTGTCGAGATTCTTCAGAAACCAGGATAATCTTGTGAATATAAGGATTCAAAGTGAGCTGAAAAAAGCTATTGCCGGAGTCAAAGCGCTTATATTAGCTGTGCCGCACAAGCCATATCTTGAGCTTGATCCTGATACAATCGTCGAGTGGTCAGGTGCGCCGCTGGCTGTGATTGATTGCTTCGGAATTCTTAATGACGATAGAATAAGAAGATATTTCGAGCTTGGCTGTGAAGTTAAAGCAATGGGCAGAGGACATATTCAGAGAATCAAGAAGCAGGTTAAACAAGGCAGTAAAGATGCTTCATGAAGATCGATGATTTAAAAAATAAAAGAATTGCAATTTTGTCACCTGTAGCATGGCGCACGCCGCCGAGAGAGTATGGCGCATGGGAAACTGTCGCGAGCAATATCACGGAAGGCCTCGTTGCACGCGGATGGAAGAATGTCACTCTCTTTGCTACGAAAGATTCCATTACCAAAGCAAAGCTTGTCGGATGGATAGAGAAAGGTTACGAGGAAGATAAGTCCCAGGTTCCACTTGTTTCATCTTGTTTGCATATTTCAAAACTGATGGAGCGGGCAGCAGAGTTTGACCTGATTCACAACAATTTTGATTATCTTCCCCTGACATATTCACGGCTAATAAAAACTCCTATGCTCACTACGATTCACGGTTTTTCCGAGCCAGATATACTTCGCGTTTATCACGAGCACAAAGACAGCTTTTATGTTTCGATAAGTGATTCCGACAGAGACCAGGCATTGCCATATTTAGCCACAGTTTATAATGGTATCGACTTGTCAAACCTGACGTTCAGAGAAAAGCCGGGTGACAAGCTGGTTCACTATGGGCGGATACATAATGATAAGGGAACGCACCTGGCGATTGAAGTCGCAAAAAAGTGCGGCATGGACCTTATTATCGCAGGCATAATTCAGGATCAGGAGTATTTCGATACAAGAATCAAGCCGCACTTAAATCAATCTTCGATACAGTTCATCGGCCCGGTGAATCCAGTCCAGCGAGATGCGTTGCTAAGAGAAGCTTACGCAGTTTTGCATCTCAACACAATTCCGGAACGCTTCGGTCTCGTAATGGCTGAATCCATGGCGGCAGGCGTACCTGTGATAGCAATGGATTTAGGTTCGTGCAGGGAAGTCCTCGCGAATAATGAAACAGGCTACCTCGTCAATTCAGTTGATGAGGCTATAGAAGCTCTCTCAAAAGTTGACAAAATCGACAGAAAAAAATGCCGCACACGAGTTGAAGAAAATTTCACTATAGATAAAATGGCCGAAGGCTACGAGAAAGTCTATGCCGAAATATTTCAGCGACAAATAGCTACAAGGATGTAAAAATGAACAAACCATTCGTTAAACGTTATGAAAAAAATCCGGTTCTAACGAAGGATGATATTCCTTATAAAGTTGAAACAGTTCACAACGCTGGCATCACGAAATTCGATGGTCGATACATAATGCTGTTTCGCTCGCATCTCGATACAGGCAGATCGATTATCGGGATAGCAGAAAGTGAGGATGGCTTCAATTTCAAGGCAAGACCAGAGCCATTCATGATTCCGAGCAAAGAACCTGTTTTTCAGGAATATGAAGAGTTTGGAGTCGAGGATCCTCGTATTACATTTCTGGAAGGAGCTTTCTATATAACTTACAGTGCATACTCGCGTCACGGCGTACGCATTGGTTTGGCCAGGACTACTGATTTCGTTTCCGTCGAGCGAGTAGCGTTTATCACACAGGCAGACTTTCGAAATACAGTAATTTTCCCCGAGAGAATAGATGGGCGATATGTCAAGCTCGACAGGCCTCATTCGGATATAAGCCCATGGTCGATTTGGATAAGCTACTCACCTGATTTGCGACACTGGGGAGATTCGAGACTGATTATGAAGCCGGTTCAATATCACTGGGACGAAATGAAGATAGGTCCCGGCGCTCCGCCAATTCGCACGAACAAGGGCTGGCTTAATATTTATCACGGCGTGTTCCCGACAATGGACGGTCACGTGTACAGGCTCGGTGTCGCTCTGCATAAACTTGAAGACCCGGCGCAAATCCTCGGTGTAAGTGACAGGTGGATTTTACAGCCTGAAGACCCATGGGAAGTAACAGGATACGTTCACAACGTAGTATTTACATGCGGCGCCATCCCCGAAAATGATGGAACACTTAAACTATACTGGGGCGGAGCAGATAAAGTAATGTGCGCAGGCACTGCTATAATTGACGAGCTTGTGAAACTATGTCTAACAGATTCACGGCCGGCAATGTAATATTAAAATATTCGTCCGTATTTTCCGCTGCCTGGCTGAAGGTTCAGCAAATCTCTTAGCTTTGCGGGCTGCATGATATTTCGTTCGTGTGCCTGCGCAAGTCTGTGAACACGTTTTAGAAGGTCGGAGTTTGTCGCAAGTTTCGTGCGGGTCTTGTCAAACCATATATTATCTTCAAGTCCGACACGGACTCCGCCGCTTGATATGATTGCAATAGAGTTCATCATCAGTTGAGAATCCCCGATGCCTGCGAGTGACCATATGGAATTTTCAGGCAGGTCGCGTATCATAATTCCAGCATGTAACAGATCCGCCTGCGCGCAGGCTATGTTACCGAGCAGCAAGTTGAAATAGTGAGGAGGCTCCAGGAAACCTTTGCGTTCCAGGTACCTTGCATAGTTAATCATTCCAGCGTCGAATGCTTCAAGCTCTGCGAGAATCCCGCGTGATTTCATTTCGAGAGCGAGCTTTTGAATCATATCGGGAGTGTTTACACTGGCAGTCCTGTTGAAATTAAGCGAACTTAAAGTCAGACTGCCCATGTCCGGTTTTAGGTCGCCATCTAATTGTAACGGCTCAGCGCGTTTCTCGAATTCATTTACATCTCGCCCGCTGAGGGATACGCAAATAACCAGGTCCTTCGAAAATGATCTTATTCCGGTAATAATATTGCCGAAGACATCTGCTTTGTAGGTGGATTTACCATCTTCACCGCGGGCATGGAGATGAACCATTGTAATTCCGATCTCAAGAGCCTTGTGTACATCTTCGATAATTTCCTCGGCTGTAACCGGAACGTATGGAGTCTTCTCTTTTGTAGGAATCATTCCCGTTGGAGCGAAATTTATTATTAAATCCTGCAAGTTATTCATAATCGAGAAAGTGAGATTATTTGATTTCTTTTATTAAACGTGCAGGCACACCTGCTACGAAGCAATTATCCTTTACATCGCGATTGACAACTGCATTTCCTCCTACAATAGCGTTCTTGCCAATTGTGATTCCATGAACTATTAAAGCGCCTGCTTTAATTCCTGAGCCTTCTTTGATTAAGACATCCTTGACGCCGCAGGTATGAGCCATGCGCTCTTCCAGAAAAGTGTTATGGTTATACCTGTTATGAGTCATAATTATTACGCCGGGACCCAGGCTTACTCCTTTTTCCAGCTTTATTTTGCCTTTCAGATCCAAAAAATTATTGCCGTTCATAACACACTTATCTTCTATCGTGAGGTTGTAAAATCCCAGTCTGCCGTTATTTATGACCACAGGTGGGCGAATAACGGCCTTTTTACTGACCTTGGCTCCAAATGCCCGCAATATGGCTATATTGACTGCACTGGGATACTTCAAGATTCGAGGAGGCCCGATAATCTTAAATAAAATAATGATTGCAATCTTGAATACAGCGCTTAGAAAATGACGCAAATATTTTTGATATCTTCTCATGTCTTTATAGTGTCCACGAACGGGATAGTAACACTCAGTTTCACGAAAATCGTGTTCACACCTGCTAAAATATCGGCAGTTTTGAGACGTCGCTTGTTAATCATTTCTGATGTTTTGTGCCTGAACAAGTTATTTAAAACTTTTCTTTGCAGACAGGGTTTCCGTTTTGGTATAATTCGTGCAAAGTTAGGATGAATAGAAATTTGACTGTTTGAAAGGAGTCTTGAT
>JARRRJ010000099.1:0-8344 GCA_037380865.1 Sedimentisphaerales bacterium | reverse complement strand
AGATTCCATTTCGTTTGCCCGTCCAGAGCTTCAACCACCTCATTAGCGTCCAAAGGATTCTTTGACCATAAAACTCGCATTATCAACCACTCCGACTCAGATATTTTAGGTAACTTCTTCATATCAATTCCTTTCAAGATTACATTTGTAATTTAACCCTAAAATATTACATCTGTAATCCAACGTCAACAAAAAAATTTTAAAAAAGCAGAAATTTCTTCAGAGCACTTCAAAAAAGCCCATTTTCAGACCAAGAAATGTATATTTTACTCAGAAAAAAGTTTAGGATTGCTTGTAAAATTAGAATCTCCGGAATCTTCACAGGTAACTTTTTTAAGCATAGTTCAGACAATTCATTGTTGATCCTGCGTGTAAGGCTAATCTGCAAACAGACTTGTCTGGCGTTTAATCATTCTCGGATTCCAGTAATGTAATACCGCCACTCTCTGCTGTAGCTATTGTCTTTCCGTCTGGACTTATGGTTATCAGGTCAATAGCCTGAAGGGTCAAAAGTTCCGTGCCGGTTGATAAATCCCACAATTTAACTGTATTATCTCTGCTATCCGATACGAGTCGGTTACCATCGGGGCTGAATATTAAATTGTCGATCCCTGAAGAATGTCCCTTCAGTTCCATTACCTGAGCTCCGCTCTCAACATCCCATAACTTGATTTTGCTATCTGCATCAGAACCGCCTGAAGCTATAAGTGTCCCATCCGGACTAAACGCGATGGTGAAAACCCCACCATCATGCTTAAGAGTCCTGACGTTTTTTCCGGTTTCCACATCCCAGATCCTGATTGCCTCTGCCAAATCGCATGAAGCAAGGTACTTGCTGTCGGGGCTGAAAACCATTCCGTAAATCTCTTCTTCATGTCCCTTAAAGCTCATAATCTCTCTGCCGCTTGAAGCATCCCGCAGCTTGATTATATTATTGTCTTGACCTACATCCCAGTACTCTGTTGCTCGTGAAGCAATGTACTGACCGTCGGGACTAAAAGCCGCATATACATATCCTGCATTTTCGGGGAAACTCATAATTTCGTCTCCAGTGGAGGCGTCCCAGATAGTTCCCTTGTTAATCTGGCTGGAAAAAATGCGCTTGCCATCCGGACTGAAACTAACAGATGAAATCATGTCACCTTCAGTTCCATGAAAAGTTAATAGTTCGGAACCCGTCAAGCAGTCCCAGACTTTAATTGTTCCCTCTCGATCACCGGAGACCACCTTTTTCCAATCATTGCTGAAGCAAAAAGTTGTCGTACCATCACTGGCCTGAATAAGCTTATTGCCTTTGGGCATATCCCATACCTTGACTGTTCCATCACTACCGGCAGTGATAATTTGCTCAGTAACTGGAGTACAGGCTATACGTATAATACGAGCTTCATGGCCATACAGGATATTTGATAAAGCGCCAGTCGCAGCATCCCATAGCCGTACCGTCCCGATTCCTCCGGCTGAAATGATTTTTTTCCCATCCGGACTCCATATCACATCAGAAACCCGGGTTTCGTTCCCGCTCAAGGTCATAAGTTCGGTACCTTTTTCCACATCCCATATTTTGATATTTGTGTCTGCATCTCCTGAAACGATTCTCTTAGCATCCGGACTAAAGGCTACTGATACTATTCTGGCCCCTTGCCCATCCAGGGCCATCAGTTCAGTTCCTGCAGCAGTGTCCCACACTTTGATCTTATTGTCTATGCTTGAAGAAACTATCCTGTCACCATTAGCGCTTATGTCGAAGTCTGTAAGCCTTTCTGTATTTGTATCCCATGTTATTATTTTATTACCGGTCTCTGCGTCCCAGACCCTGATTGTCCTATCCATGCCGGCTGAGATGATTCTTTTGCCATCTGGAGTAAACAAAGCACCAGCACCATCTTCGTGGCCTGAAAGTGTCATAATCTCTTTCCCATCAACTGTATTCCAGACCTTCAGCGTACCATTATTTGCTCCTGATACAATCCGCTTTCCATCAGGGCTGAAATTAACCGAAGGAATACGAGAGTCACCCCCATGGATGGTCATTACCTCCGCGCCGGACGAGGCATTCCACAACGAAGGTCTTCGGGGCACTCTTTTAATAACTCATGGACACGGTGTATATTTCCATTGTGATAAGATATGTCTGCCAAAGCAATACGATTGTCATACAGCACACGACGGTAGTTCTCTGCTTGCTCTTGAGCACCCTTCTCTGCCTTCTCAGCGCGCACCAGTGCCTCTTCAACTTGCAATCGAGCGTTAGCCTCCTGTTTTCGGGCCTGTTCTGCTTTGCAGCCCATTATTATGCTTATGGCTAAGCCCAGGATTATTACTACCGCCAAGAGTGCGGCGGCGGCTACTGAGCCTGCGTGTTTGTATACGAATTTTCTTGTCCTGTATATCGTTGATTCGGGTCCGGCGATTAATGGCCTTCCGTTTAGATAATTGTCAATGTCATCAGCCAGTTCAGATGCTGATTTGTATCTTCTTGTTCTGTCTTTTCGCATCGCTTTCATGGGTATCCACTCCAATTCCCTGTAAAGACGCCTTGTTAAGGTTATGATTTGTGTTCTGCGGCTTTGAGCTACTGCCTTTGCCTTATCACCTAAAGTTGTCAGCAAAGCGCTCGGCGTTCGAGGCTCTTCTTCGCAGATGATGTGTTGAATATGGTCGAGGCCGCCTTCGCAAAGCTTCTTTGCATCGAATGGTGTTGCGCCTGCAAGCAATTCATAAAGAACGACTCCTAACGAATATATATCTGTGCGGGTGTCGATGTCCTCGTAAGCCATCTCCGCCTGTTCGGGACTCATGTATTCAGGCGTGCCGAGCAACTGGCCGTGTTCAGTATAAGATGTTTTGCCCTTTAGTGGCTGAGTGATTGCTTTGGCTATCCCGAAATCTATTATTTTGGGTACTGACTTGCCATCCTGAACAGAGACTAAGATATTCGATGGTTTTATATCGCGGTGTATGATTCCTTTCTGGTGAGCGTGATGAACGCCGTCGCAGACTTTGCTGAAAAGCTTCAGTCTTTCCTCGATACTAAGCTTATGCTCGTCGCAGAATTTAGTTATCGAGATGCCCTCGACATATTCCATAACGAAGTATGGCCTGCCGCTGTCAGTTGTTCCCGCATCGAATACATGAGCAATGTTGGGATGTTCCAGCAGAGCTAAAGTCTGGCGTTCGGCTTCGAAACGCGCGACAACCTGTTTTGTATCCATGCCAAGCTTAACAATTTTTAGAGCAACCTTCCGGCTGATAGGCTCCTTCTGCTGCGCCAGATAAACCAGGCCCATCCCCCCTTCACCAATAAGCTCCAGAAGCTCATAATTACCAATTTTCGTGCCGGGACCTTCGATAAGCGGGGATTTACCCGAAGTTGTTCCGAACTCAATTGGAGGCACCTCGAGAAAATTCCCGGCCTCACTATTGGCTTTAAGCAATGCTTCGACCCGCGCTCGCAAAGCATTGTTATCTCCGCAGATACTATCAAGATAAGCTTTTCTTTCTGGTTCTGAAGATTTTTCAAGAGCACAATGGTATATTGTTTCTATGTCATTAGGTTTTTCAGCCATGATACATCTCCTAAAAATGTCTTTGTCTTTCTATAAATAAATGCGACAAACAGGACAAAAACATCTCAAAGAAAATAGAAAAAATCTAAATATGTGAAAAAATCGATGCAGGCTTGTCTCAGGCGCCTTTATTAATCTCGTGAAAAAGCCATGCACGGGCATAGGACCAGTATCTCTCGGCGGTAGCGTGCGAAATACCCAGAATCTCGGCTGCCTGTTCTACAGTCAAACCTGAAAAGTAGCGAAGTTTTACCAGCTCGGCTTTTACTGGGTCTTCTTGGGCAAGTTTGATGAGAGCCTCGTCGAGCGCTATTATATCAGTCGAAGGCTCTTCAATTGCAATCTCTTCTCCGTCCAGCTCGACTCTCTTTTCGGCTCCGCCTCGTTTCAGGCGCTGCTTTCTTCGTGCGTTATCTATCAGGATACGACGCATAGCTTCCGCAGCCGCAGAAAAGAAATGCGTGCGGCTGCTCCAGTTCTGGTTCTCCGAGCCGACCAGACGAATATATGCTTCATGGACAAGAGCGGTAGCCTGAAGCGTCTGGCCGGGCGCCTCGTGTGAAATTTTCCGCGCTGCCAATCGGCGCAATTCCTCGTAAACGAGCGGCAGCAATTCATCCGTCGCTTTGGCGTCGCCTTTTTCAATCGCATTTAAAATACGTGTGAATTCAGTCATAAGCAGCTATTCCCTGTGATACGTTTTTTGCCTTCGACAAGGAAGCAGAATATAACTTTATTTGATATATATCGATGATTCTACAGCAATCACATTGAGGCATCAAGAGCGAGAGACTCACTGCTACTCAATGCGTATTCTTTATTCGCTTTGTTAAATCGACTCACTAACATCGCTGCGGCGGTATCGCCTGAGGAGTTAATCATCGTAGCGGGCGGGTCAACGAGAGTGCCGAGCATGGATATGATTGGCAGAGCCTGCGGCCCGAAGCCATACAGCGAGACAATCAGAGCTTCTCCGAGAAAACCGCCTCCGGGTATGCCGCTCATAACTACGCCGCACAATAAGGATATACCCACTGCTCCGGCTAATGTATCCAGGCCGGTGAAATCTCTATTGAATATCGAGAATAGTACCGCGATTTTTAGAATTGCGGCAAGGCACGTGCCGTCCATGTGAATCGTTGCACCTATAGGAAGAACAATTTCGCGGACATCTTCGGGAACACCGATGCGCCCAGCGGCTCCGAGATTCGCCGGCAGTGCTGCCAGGCTGCTTCCTGTACCCAGTGCGGTCAGCGCAGCAGGCGGAATATTAATCCAGAAAAGCTTAACGCCTCTGCGTCCGGCTGCAATAAACGTATAGATTGAAAAACCGAAAACGAAATAAACTATAGCAACCGGATAATACAGCCCGACAACACGGGCGTAAGTACCAATAAGCTCCGGCCCGAATACGCCTATTAAGTACGCGAAATATGCTCCGAGACCGATAGGCGCGTAGAACATAATCAGCTTTATGAGTCTGCTCATAACTTCGGAGCCTGAGACGAGAAATTCCCGGAACAGGCGTCCCTTTTCTCCTGCTGCCTGAGAGGCAAAACCGATGAGAATGGAAAAAATAATCAGTGCCAGAATATTTCTTCGAGTAAGTAAACTGGTAAAATCATTTACAGTTAAAGTATCGACAATTCTTGGAGGAATATCTCCTGTATCCTGTGACGGAGGTTCCGCAAGCTCTAAAGTCAGATTTTTCGCAGGATTAAAAATCTTAACCGAAGCGAGCATTAAACAGGACGAAATAATTCCTGTGATAACAAAGACAACAAGCATAAAGCCTGCTATTCTGCCGAGACGCCTGAGATTGCGGCTTCCGGCTACAGCGGATGAAAGTGAAAAGAACACCAGCGGCACAACTGCGGTGAAAAGCAGATTCAAAAAAATATCACCCAGCGGCTTGAGGTGTTCCGCTTTCGGCCCGATTATAAAACCAAGCAAAGCGCCTGAACCTACTGAACAAATCAGTATTAAAGTAAAACGCCATTGTTTGAGAAATGTCTTTTTACTTTTGTTTTGCACCATGGAAAATATTTTTCAGTCCTGCTGAACGAAAATCAGGTTCTCTGTTTTGAAGTCAAGTTTGTCAGCGGTTTGAACCAGGTTGTCGACAACAGGTTGTGCGAGAGTTTTATCGCGTGCCAGAATCCAGAGATATGAACGTGTCGGGCCGCAGACGAGAGCGTAGGAATAATTTTCCTCATCGAGGCTTATTATGTTATAGCCTCCGTAGAAAGGCCAGAAGAATGTCACTTTTAATCTTCCGGTTTTTCTGTCTTTTACGAAATACGCTTTGCCTTTGATTTGTTTCCATTCGCCGCTCTTTTGGTCGAAGCCTTTGTTCAGGACATCGATTCCCCCGTCATCGCGGGCGCTATAGGTCGCAGATACGTTGATAAGCCCGCGTTCGAAACTGTGGTCCAGCCTGGCAATTTCATACCATGTCCCGAGATACCTCTCGACGTCGAAATTGTGGACCGGTTTTACACCTGATGGAATACCGGCACAGCCTGATAATAGAAAAGAAAACAGCATAATGAAAAACGTCTCCTTTACAGTTTTCATAATTAAATATCCCCATATAAAACAAAAACAAGCTCATACTTCTTTACAAGTTCCTCGATGTTGTCATCGGGAGAGAAGCTTTCGATTCCATTTTTGTTTGCGGCGAAGAGATACAGGGGAACTTCCGGGCCGGCCTTTAATTCTTTCGGATTGAGCCATCCCGATGTGGTAGCGCCGTATCCCTCGAAGTTAAACGTGCCGCAGCCGACTCTTCCGCCGCCTCCCTGAACTGCGAACTTGATGGAATTATTTTCGCGATACGCGAACAGCGTGAATTTTTGCAGGCCTGCATCAGGATACAACGTGGAACTGCCTGTAATACCCTGGGGCGTGCCGCTGATATATTTCTGGCCGAAAAAAGTGACCGGCGTTTTTGCGGGAAGATAATAATTGAATCTTTCGATTTTAAGGCCCAAAAAATCGAAAGCAGTCTCGATTTCATCTGGAGACAGAGATTCTTTGATATGTTTTATCGCATAATCCTCGACAGGCTGTCTCTTTTCGCATGAACCAGTAAAGAGCATCAAAAGCATACATACGTAAATTGCCGTATTCTTCATTTAGTTCCCCACATATCAGATAGCCGCGTTCTGGTTCTTAAGACCACAATTGAACTTCTTCCAGAAATGTACAGGATATATTAAAAATTGCAAGAAAAAAGGCTCGATACATTTAGGGTACCGAGCCTTGTGAAAATACTCTAAGTTAACAAGACAGGATTTACTGATCGGAGGAATATGCCTCTTCCTCTTGTGCAGTCATCTCCTGTCTCAACTGTTCTATAGCGGCCGGAAATTCAATTGTTATGCTCTCGGTGTTTGACTGGACGTCTTCGATTTTCTGCTGCAGCCGGCTCTGGCTCTGCTTGATAACGTTGACAGATTCCGTTAGTGCGAGCAGATCGTTTTTAATTTTTTCCTGGAACTGTACTTGTCCCTGGTTGTTCGTATTCGCGGTCGTCGTCAGATCGCTCATGCTGCTCTGGAAAATCTCATGAAGCTTCGAGAGATTCTGCTCGAAAGTACTTATATTGCCGGCGACTTCCCGTATGCTCACTTGCATCTGGCTTATCGTATTCTGCCATTCCTGCTGGCTTTGCTCGACGACTACAACCCTGTCCGTCAATTGCTGATTGTAATTTTCCACAGTTTCCCGGAGGTCGAACTGGCTGTCACCGACTGCTGAAATATTCTGTGCAACGTCCCTTGTTTCGTTTCGCACGCTTTCAATTCCGTCCCTTAAATCGGACTGGTTTTGCTCGATGGCGGCTACTCTTTCGGACAAGCTGCTGTTGCCGCTTTCTATTAACTCGCTAAGCTCTTTCTGCATTTCACCGAGAGAAGCTACGTTGTTTCCGACTCTGGCTGTTTCATTGTGGGCTACTACGAATCCGGTTTTGAAGAAGGCCTGGTTGCGCACAATTTCGGAAAGGTAATTCGCCATTTGTGCGGTATCGTTTTGCAGCCGCTCCTGCAATTTCATCTGCTCCCGGCCGAGCGCAGCCAAATCTTTGGCAATTTTTGCTGTCTCGCTTTGAGATACAGCCAAACCGGCTTTCAATACGTCCTGACTGTTTGAAACGCGGCTGAGATTACCTGCTATCTTCCTGATACTGCTCTGGGTTGTCTCGTGAAATACAGCCTGTTGTTCGCTAAGAGATGCAACTTGTGATGAGACTTTCTGCGCCTGGTTTCTGGAATCGTTGATGCCTGAAAGAAGGTTGTCCTGATTCGCCTGCAGCGCGGCGACTTCTTCTGTCAGCCTGTTGTTGTTCGCCTGAAACGTATCAAAAAATTCCGCCTGCTTCTGACCTAAGTCAGTGACTTCATTCGCAATCCTGACGCTCTCGTTGTGAGATGCAACCAAACCTGCCTTCATGGTTTCCTGATTACTTGCGACCCGGCTCAGATTATCAGCTATCTGCCTGATATTGTTTTGTGATGTCTCGTGGAGCTCAGCCTGTTGTTCACCAAGAGCCACGACTTCGGACGAAACTCTCTGTGTCTGACTTTTGGAATCGTTGATACCTGAAAGAAGATTGTCCTGACCTGTTTGCAGTGCGTCGACTTCTTCTGTCAGCCTGCTATTATTAGCCTGGACGGTATCGAAAAGCTCAGCCTGCTTCTGACCCAATATGGTGACATCATTTGCAATTTTAGCAGTGTCGTTATGAGATACAGCCAAACCGACTTTTAATG
>JARRRJ010000098.1:6379-9698 GCA_037380865.1 Sedimentisphaerales bacterium | reverse complement strand
GGGTCTTCTATCAGCGTGTCATCCCGATCCAAAAATATCGCTTTATCGGACATGTACGATTTATCCCAGTCTAATTGTCGGTAAAGTGTTTTTCTACTATGTCACAAATTATATGATAAGCGAGCTGATGAATTTCCTGACTTCGCGCAGTCGACTGTGATTCGGCACAAAGACATATATCGGAAATACGCTCAAGCTCAGTGCCGCTTTTGCCGGTAAACGCAATTACTGCGGCTCCGATTTCCTTAGCGAGCATAGCGGCTGACAGTATGTTGGCAGAAGTTCCGCTTGTGGAAAATGTCCAGAGAATATCATTTTCTCTTACAAGTGCCTGAACCTGCCTGGAAAAAACGTGTTCGTAAGTGTAGTCATTCGCGACAGAAGTCAAAATTGAGGTATCAGTTGTGAGCGCGATCGCCGCCAGGCCTTTTCTTTCTCTCTGAAATCTGCCTACGAATTCGCTTGCAATATGCTGCGCGTCAGCGGCGGAGCCGCCGTTGCCGCAAACGTAAATTGTCCCGTTGTGCTCCAGAGTCTCGATGATTATATCCGAAATTTCCGAAATCTTTTCAGCATAGTTTTCTTGGAATGCATTAATCAGCTTCTTATGCGTCTCGATAGTTTCGATGATTAATTTTTTCGAATCGTTATTCATCAGGATCCTTCCTGTAATGATTTCATTTTCTCTATCGTAGCGGTCGAGCTCTTTCCTTCGACTATCGGAGCGAGAACAACTTTGCCGCCGTAGGATTCCACGAATTCTCGCCCGATTACGCCTTTTTCTTCCCAGTCTCTTCCTTTTACAAGTACATCAGGTCTGACTCTCTGGATAAGATTCAGAGGGTCAGGTTCATCGAAAATCGTGATAAAATCTACCATTTGCAGAGCGGCGAGGACTGCGGCTCTGTCGTGCTGATTATTTACCGGCCTGTCGGCGCCCTTGATCTTTTTAACTGAGCTGTCACTGTTTAATCCGATTACGACCACGTTACCCTGTAATTTACAGAATTTCAGATATTCGATGTGGCCTGTGTGAAGGACGTCGAAGCAGCCGTTGGTAAAAACAATTTTTTTATTGCGCTTACGATGCCAGTTAAGCTCGTCAATTAATAAATCGACGGAGCGTACTTTGCTGCTATCCGTTTGATTCTGGCTGATGATTTCGTCGATAATCTCGTCGATGGTTATAGTTTTATTTCCGAACTTTCCGACTTCGATTCCGCCGGTTATGTTGGCAAGCTCGACCGCTGTTTTATAATCAAATCCAGCGGCTAATGTCATCACAATCGTCGATAAAACCATGTCGCCGGCGCCGGTGACATCGTACACGTCCCTCGGTCGGGTCGACATTACCTGTCTTATGCCGTTTGTTTTCAAGTAGGCGCCAGACTTGTCAAGTGTAATAACAACGGCTTCGAGTTTGAGCATTTCGACAAGCTTATTTGCTGCATTCGCAAAATCTGTTTCATTCTCCAGCTTGAAACCGACTGCGTTCGATGATTCCTGCCTGTTCGGAGTGATTGCAGTCGCTCCTTCGTATTTCGAATAGTCGCTTGTAAGGCACGGATCGATAATTATTCTTTTGCCGGCCTTATTCGCGGATGTAATCAATTCACGGCACAGAGCCTTGCTGAGCAGGCCTTTGTTATGGTCCTGGAGACAGATTATATCAACCAGTGATAACCTTTCTTTAAAAAGACGAATGATTTCCTTTTCCTGCTCAGTCGAGAGAGGATCCGTGGATTCTTCGTCTATCCTGAATAGTTGCTGCTGGTGACGATGCTGTGCCAGACCGACAAGCCTTTGCTTGCTTGTAGTAGGGCGGTTCTCTATTTGAAGCAGGCCCGATGTTTCAGCTTTGATTTCTTCGAGCTTGTCTTTGAGTATTTGGCCATTGCGGTCCCGTCCCATAATTCCGACGCAAACTGGGATTGCACCCAGGCTGGCAAGGTCAGCCGCAACAGAGCCGGCTCCGCCGCAGCTGCAATGCGTATTGTCTACCCTGACTCTAAGGACCGGGACGGGAGCTTCAGGGCTGATTCGCAACGCGTCGCCGTAGGTGTAAATATCGAGCATAAAATCCCCGACGACCATAACTCTCGGTGAGCCAAGCTTCGTTACTATTTTCAAAAGTTGTTCGTGCATAAGAATATAAAGCCAAAACAGACTAATGCGTACCATGGGCTTCGAGCCCATGAATGCACAGGCTGAAAGCCCGTACGACGTTTTTATCAATCCGTGATTTTACCTGCTAAAGTGTCTTCAATCAAGCCTCTTAATTCTTCTTCACCCGACAGAAACCTAATCTCTATTGCCAGATACGCCAGCGGCAGGTCTTTTGCCGACTCGAGCAGACGGATTTTGGTCCAGTCTTTTTGCGTTGTTAAAACCAGTTCAGTTCCAAGATTTTGGCTTTGTTGTTTCATTTGCTCCAGAGAGCTGTCTGAATATTGATAGTGGTCATCGAAGATTTTCGAGCCGACAATTTCGCAGCCAAGCTTTTTCAGCGAATTTATGAAAGAATCAGGATTTCCTATCCCGCAAAACGCAAAAACCTTCCTGCTCTTAAACTGTTCCATGCTGATTTGCCTGTCATTCATCGTTTTTATGTACACAGGCTGGTGTACCGACTTTGCGACAAGAATATTGGATTTGATATTTCGGAGCTTCTCTTCGACTTGACTCAGTTGTGATTCTGAGACTTGGTCACATCGCGTAATGACAACCGCATCTGCTCTTTTTATTGTGCTTGGAGGTTCTCTCAATAAGCCGGCGGGAATAATTCTACCATAGCCAAACGGGCATGTTGCATCAATCGTGACAATATCGATGTCACGTGAAAGCCTGCGGTGCTGAAAGCCGTCATCCAGAATCAGCACATTAGCTGAGTATTCTCCGATGGCCTGAGCTCCGCCTATAACACGATCGGGATTGACAACCACTTTGCATTGTGGGCAGTTTTCCGTGAGAATCGCAGGCTCATCTGTGTTATTTCGAGTAGTCTTGTATCCTCTTGTCAGGATGGCGAGCTTGTGCTCATTGGCTTTGTTTCTTTCTTTTCTCGATATTTCATTGCACAGCCAGATAACGAGCGGTGTCTTGCCTGTACCTCCGGCTGTGATATTCCCAACACTTATTACAGCAGCTTTGGCATGATGAATTGCGAAAATATGTTTGTCGTAAAAAAAGTTTCTCAATCTGATAATCACAGAATAGATTCCGGATGCCACTACAAGGACAACATAAACCAATCGCGCTGCAACTCCCTTGCTGCGGCCCGAAATCAAATTCAAATAGCTTTCCTGGTTCATATTGTAAG
>JARRRJ010000098.1:0-6328 GCA_037380865.1 Sedimentisphaerales bacterium | reverse complement strand
ATAGAGATCTCGCAGGTGAGTTGCTGCGACAGACTCCCATTCTGTTCTGCAAAGCAAGCTATGCTTCAAAGTCACACACTAAATGAAATCACTTGGAAAGCTTTTGTAATAAAAACTCGGTCGCCTGTTCACACGTTACGCCGTTTCTGCCGCCATTTGGTACTAAATTAGCTGCTGTAAGCGCATCAAGGGCTTTCAAAATACCCTTCTGATGGTCCATATAGCCGATAAAATCGAGCAATTCGCCAGTGGCTTTCACTACCGCTACAGGAGAAGCAAAGCCTCCCCTGTTTTCCCTAATCATTCGAACACCCGTTCCGCCTCCGGCTTCGAACATCCCCTGGCTGAAACTCACGTTGGCGGATCCAACACCTCCGATTCCTCCTACGTACATCCCCGCTTCGTCACCGGCCATATCTCCGACGATATTGTTGCATACCATTGTGGTAAGCTTAAAGGTTTTACCAGTCTTTTCGCCTCTCATCGCTTTTATTTTATCAGGCTGGGTTACAGTATATGAAAAATCGTCCGGCTTTACACCGAGATAGTCAATCTCAGAGAAATTCTCATCAATATAGGCTTTGGCCCAGTTGAGGGCGGCCGCGTCAGGTCTTATGACGTTGTCCTTGAAATTGAGAACCACGAAATCGTTGTTATTTTTCTTTGCGTGAAGACATGCAAGATGGGTTAATCTCTCAATGTCGATACGAGCCTGCGGCCAAAAACACATTGCATATTCTTCCCGTCCGTCAATTTCCATTACTCCCGCGGACTTGGCGTCCTGGTAAGGTGTTCCAAAGTTGCAGCGGAAAAGCGTCCAATCGATGTCTTTTTCGTCATTTTTGATTCTGCGCACACATGCAAACAGGTCCATATATTGGCGCATCCAGACGTTGGCGCTGGGCACGTTCGGATACTTGGAGATGTCCGGTGTCTCGAGGGGCATCTTGAGAATTACGTCACATTGGTCGATGACTTCAACAGACGTCGGAGGTGCAACGACATCGAGTTCAATTCTTTTTTCGATAGTAAGATCCGGAATCTCAACTACAACAATTTCGCCTTTGGCTATTTTCTCACGCAGGAGTGTCTCCATGATTGTTCTTGCGGCTTTGGCGACGATTGGGCCGATTCCGTCACCTGTGGCAATACCAATTTTCAAAGGACGATTTTCACCTAAATCGACAGGCGAAAATTCTCCTCTTGAAGCCATCGCGTTCAAAACACGAGCCTTCTCTTTTTCCAACAATTCCGACAATGCTTCAAACGGATTATAGCTGCCCTCGAAGTTATTCGATATTTCAACCACGTGTATTCTCCTTGGTTTATATAAATCTAAAAAGCAGGGCGTGCTGCGCACACCTTTTAATAAATATGGCGGGCACAGCCCACGCTGGAAGTACTATATATACTGTCTTTTCACAAAATTTATGTTAAGAGAAGATGATAACGATTATCAAAGAAACTGCAAAAGAATTTCCTTTATATTTGATTTTTCATTAAGATTAAGTACAATTTCAGCATATTTCGAAAATAAATTCTTAAGGAGTCCAAAATGAGATTCGTTAACTACATCCGAAAAACATCACTATTCATTCTCTTAATTTCGACAATTTTGATATCATCGTGTCACGCCGCAGGTCCCGTGGCTACTGTATCAGGTGATGTCAAATATGTATTCTTTTTCATTGGAGACGGGATGGGGCCGGTGCAAATTCATGCGACGGAAGCGTATCTTGCTGCCATGGAAGATGGTTACAGGGATGAAATTCCCGGCTCGAAAAAGGTGGTTAAGCTCAATTTCACCGGTTTTCCCGTTCAGGGAATGACAACAACCTATGCAGATGACAGGCTTATCACGGATTCTCCGTCGGCGGGGACGGCTCTTGCTTGCGGGATGAAGACGGCCTGCGGCCTAATCAGCATGAGCACAGACGGGCAGAAGTCGTACATAACTATTGCCGAGCAGGCCAAAGCCAAAGGTATGAAAGTCGGCATCGTTACAAGTGAATCGATAGACCATGCTACGCCGGCTGTATTTTATGCTCATCAGGTATCGAGGTATAATTATTATGATATTGGAGTTCAGCTTGCCAATAGCAATTTTGATTATTTTGCCGGAGGGTCGCTTCAGCAGCCTGCACAAAGGGCAAGGAGAAGAGCAAACACAACTTCTGCTAAGAATACTTATGAAGTTGCCCAGGAAAACGGTTTCAAGATTGTAACCTCCAGAGGGGCGTTGAATGACTGCAAACCTGGCGAAAGAGTCATCGCCTATAATAAGCCTGAAGAAGATGCTCACATTCTTCATTATGAAATCGACAGACCCGATAATTGTATGTCACTTGCGGATTTAACGAAAAAGGGAATCGAGCTGCTTGACAACGAAAACGGATTTTTCATGATGGTAGAGGGAGGACTGATTGATGTCGCATGTCATCGGAATGATGCCGTAGCATCTTTTGGTGAAACTATAGCTTTCGATAAAGCGATAGGAGAAGCTCTTGAATTTTACCACGAACATCCGAACGAAACACTGATAATTGTCACAGCAGACCATGAAACAGGCGGAATGTCCATGGGTTTTGCGACTACAGAATATGCCACTTCTTTTGAGATTCTGAAAAATCAGAAAATGAGTTACCTGCGTTTTAATGACGAAATCTGGTCGAAATATTCTTCAGGCCAGTGGAGCGGCGTCGAGGACGATATACCCGAAAGCCTGAAAACCGATATCGCTGATTCTTTCGGCATCGTTTATGACAGGCTCAACGCCTACGAAAAGAACCTGCTCGAAGATGCTTACGACAAAGGCATGGCAAGTGCAAAACGAGTGCGTCTTACAGTAAGCGAATTCCCGCAGCAGGACACATTGCTATACAGCACTCATAATCCGATGAGCGTGACACTGACTCACATGCTTGACAATAAAGCAGGTATAGGCTGGACAACCTTTGTTCATACTGCGATTCCTGTCGAGGTACATGCGATAGGAAAAGACTCTGAGCTTTTCAACGGATTTTATGACAATACAGATGTTACCAGAAAAATCGCTGAAGCAATAAACGTGGAACTAAACAATTAGAAATTTCCGCAGGCAGGTATAGATTTGTTTTTGAAGGGAGCGATGACTAAAATGCTTCGACATCTCATTCCTGGAATATTATCAGCTATTTTAGCATTAACCGTATCGACAGGCTACGCCGCACAGATTACTGCAGCCGGTCAGCCGGGCGAGCTTGATATATGTGTCGCGGGCGAGCACAGCGTACGTATCACACTTAAGCCGCTCACTTTTGAAAGACGATTTCCATTTACGCCTGCACTTGCTGAGCGTGACTATCCGGAGCCTGTGATTAGCTTGCGAGAAATCAGCGATCCTGTCGAGAAGCAGGTTGGTAATCTACATGTTGATATGCGGCCGAATCCTCTGACTTTGATTATTACGAATGCTGAAGGTCAGGTGATTCAGAATTTATTTTTCGATGACGAAGGGAACCTGATATTTAAGCTCGACAGCCAGCCTGTGCTTGGTATGGGAGAAGGCGGCCCGCAAAGAGGCGGAAACTGGCGCAGCCAGGAAATTGAGTTCAATCGGCTTGGGCGTCTCTTTGAAATGCGTCCCCGGTGGCAATCCGAAGCGTACGGCTCACGCAATCCTGTGCCATTAATGGTTGGAACCGCCGGATGGGGATTATTTGTTGCAACTCCCTGGGGACAGGTCGATTTGCGTGATAAAGATCGCGGCAGGTTTATACCATGGAATCCGCCCCAGCCGCCGTCGGAGAATAGCCAGGGAAATCGCCGACAATTAGGTCAGCAGCGAAGCAGATATACAGCACAGGTTCAGGGCCGCCCGCTCGTAGATAGTATCATCCAGGGTGTTTACGACTTATTCATTTTTGATGCCCATGAACCGGCCAATCTTATGAAGGATATTTCTATCATTAGCGGTAGCGCTGTGATGCCGCCAAAATGGGCGCTTGGTTACATGCAGTCGCATCGCGAGCTTACTGACGCAAATCTTAAGAGTGAAGATTTGATTCTTAATGTTGTCGATACATTTCGAGAGAAGAAGATTCCAGTCGATGCTGTAATTTACCTCGGTACCGGATTTACACCGACAGGATGGAATACGAGACAGCCTTCGTTCGACTTCAATCCGAGAGTTTTCGAGCGAGATCCCAACCAAGTCCTCGCAGATCTTCACAAACGCAACGTGAATGTTATTGTTCATATTATACCGTGGGAAGAGAATCGCCTGCCTACCTTGCATGGAAATATCCCGCCTCGCGAAGGGGAGATTCTCGACGAAAGTCACATCCTGAACTATTGGCAGGAACATGTCAATCTGGTAAAGGCCGGAATAGATGCGTGGTGGCCCGACGAAGGCGACCGCTTTAATCTATTCGAGCGAATTAAGCGGCATCAGTTGTATTACCAGGGTCCCCTCTCGACGCAGCCCAACGTTCGTCCCTGGAGCCTGCATCGCAACGGCTATCTCGGCATAGCAAAATGGGGAGGCTGGGTCTGGTCTGGAGACACTATGTCAACGTGGAAGACGCTCGAATGCCAGATTGCGGTCGGTATCAATCATTCCCTGAGTCTCTCGCCATATTGGGGCTCTGACACAGGAGGCTTTTATACAACTTCAGAACTGTCAGGCGAACTCTACGCACGCTGGTTCCAGTTCTCGTCATTCTGCCCGTCATTTCGTTCGCATGGTAGAATCTGGCGTCTGCGTTTGCCTTGGGGATGGGGATTGAGCGATATGGGTGATCGTGAAGGCCAGCGGGACCTGCCGAAAACTTCGGAGCTTAATAATCCCGAAATCGAGCCTGTCTGCAGACAATATTCTGAGCTTCGCTACCAACTCATGCCGTATACGTATACGCTTGCCTGGGAGGCGCATGAGACGGGAATGCCTTTGATGAGAGCCTTATGGCTGCACTATCCCAGTGATGAAATAGCTCGGGCTACAGGCGACGAGTATTTGTGGGGTCGTGATATGCTTATCGCACCAGTTTACACGCAAGGCGCAGCGACGCGCGATGTGTACCTGCCCGAAGGACAATGGTATGACTGGTGGACGAATGAAAAAGAAGCAGGCGGGCGCACCGTCACACGTGAGGTGGATCTGAAAACGATGCCGATATATATCCGAGCCGGTGCGATTATTCCCTTCGATCCAGTCCGGCAGTACACAAGTGAGCCTGTATCAGATCCGACTACAATAAAGGTCTATCGCGGCGCCGACGGCCAATTCACAATGTACGAAGACGACGGAAAAAGCCTCGATTATCTCGCTGGCAAGGCAACCTGGACTCGCATGGCATGGGACGATTCGCAGCAGCGTCTTACGATAGAATCGGATGCGCCGCAAGGTGCAGCGAACTTGCCTGTCAACCGCATTTTTAAGGTTATGCTGCTTCCGGAAGGAACTATCAGGAATGTGAATTATACAGGCCAACATATCGAAGTGAGATTTTAACAAAACATTGGTTTGTCCCAGCCGTCCTATAAATATAAGTGCAGATTCGGCGAAATCCCGCCTCTGATGCAATATGCTCATGTTCTTTATGGGTCTATAAAATTTCGTTACTTTTTTAACTTTTTCTGCCTTTTTACTGTAGAAAGGTAAATACGAACAGCAAAGAATAAACGGAATTTAAGGAGTATTTACAATGAAGCTGCTAATTTCGATAATTTTGAGTGTGATATTTGCGTTAACGCTGTCCGGCTGCGTTATAGTAGAAGGGCGTTGGCATTTTCCTTATAGACATCGCCATCGTGGCGGCGTAATTGTAACGCACGTTCCGCCTCCGCCGGTAGTTATTGTAGAACCTGCACCACCGCCGCCGCGCCCGCCGCAACATCGAACCGCCCCAAGACCAGGGGGAAGAAGAGACCTGAGAAGATAGCGTTTTTTTCATTGAGCAACTATTTTTGATTCCCACAATGATTTTCTATCTAGTGCAAGTTTCCTATTTAGTAAATACGCAGTTTTCGGGGAACACGACATTCTTTGGTCAAGAAGGGATTAATATCGACGAGAGGTGGTTTTGGTAGGGCGGTTGTGGTTTATGAAGAAGTAACGCAGGGCATCTATTGGGTGATCGTAGACGCCGTCTTTGAAGGGTAGTTCGTTAGAATTGCTGTTTGATTGAGGATAGTGGTAGCATTCCATCGCTTCAATCAGGCATTTGCATTTCGGCGAAATAATCAGCGAGCTGTTCCCATCGCCAGACCGGATTACCCTGCGGATTAGCTCGATTCCTTCCAGAATCCCGCTTTTTCTGAAGCGAACCTCTATGCCGTGCGAGCGAAG
>JARRRJ010000097.1:0-6731 GCA_037380865.1 Sedimentisphaerales bacterium | reverse complement strand
CGTACATCAAAGGTGTACTGCATGGGATTCTTCTCCATGCATTGGTGAGCAAGCCCGTGTTTCGCTGCGCAGTTAGTATGCAGAGCAGCAATGCGTTTAATACGATTCCTTTTTTTATAGATGCTAAGCTTTTGGATTTAAAACGAAAACATCGGATAACTGTTTATTACCCGATGTTTTCCGGAGGGGAGAAAAATATTATTTTTGCTATACCACTTATCGGTAATTGGCCGGGAGCACTTTAAATAAAACAACAGCTCACATTCATGAATTAAATTTCTTGACGGCGCAGGGATATCCACATCTTTGTACATCGTGTTATCCCGGCAATAAAACCATGGCAAAAGATTTTGGCGCGAAAAGGTCAATATATCCTCATTTTCAAGCGTCTTAATTGTTGAATATAATGGATTTTGACGCTAAACTGTTTTGAAAAGGATTCTTGCGGAACGAGTGGGAGCGGGACTGTATTAACTGAGGGACTGAGGCTGGTTAATGAAATCTGACCAGGAATTGATAGAAGCGATAGATAAAGGCAGCCGGGAAGCGTTCGAGATTCTCTATTATCGCTATCGGGACTGGGTTTTTAACCTGGCATGGCGATTTACAGGAAGCCAAACGGATGCTCTCGATGTTCTGCAGGAGACCTTCATGTATTTCCTGGGCAAGTTCCCGGGTTTTATACTGACCTGTTCGCTGACCACTTTTTTCTATCCGGCAGTCAAGCATATTTCGCTCAATATCAGGAAGAAGAACCAGCGTTTCGTTTCGAAAAATGATATTTTCGCCGAAATTAATGATCCGAAAGAAAATCCATCAGCGAGCAAGTCCCTGGAACTTGCGGCTGTTCTTCGCATTTTGCCCGACGAGCTGCGCGAGGTTCTGCTTATGAAGTACTTCGATTCCATGAGCCAGGAGGAAATTGCAGAAGCACTTAAAATCCCCCTCGGGACTGTTAAGTCCCGACTGTACAGAGCTTTACAAACATTGCGAGAAGACGCAAGAACGAAGTCCTACTTCCTCGATTAAGCAAAATAGGCGTTCCCGTTAAGTATTTTCCTCATGCCGCAATAACCGGGGAGTGTTTAAATTTACCCGCTTGGCGATCAGTTCGAAAGTGTCATAAAAGCTGAATTTTTTCTTTAAAAAATCCTTATGGGACGTAAAATCACAACTTTTAATGTCATTTTTGGCGTTAAGCCGAAGTTTATATTTGACGATGAAAACAAAAGTTAAAAACTATTTTGATTTGAATTATGGAGGCTATGATATGGCAACAGTGCGCAGCTTTACCGTTGTGCCCGCGTTACAAAAACCGCTGGAGGATCTTGAAGTAATTGCCCGGAACATGTATTGGACATGGAACTCCGAATTTATCGAGTTATTCAGGCGTATCGATAGCAATTTATGGGCGGCCAGCGGCCACAATCCTGTAAAAATGCTCGGAAGCGTTTCTCAGGAAAAGCTGGATGCGCTCGCTGAAAACGAAGGATTTCTGAACCAGTTGAAGCAGGCTTCCGACAAGCTGAAATCATACCTTGCAGGCTCGTCCTGGTATCAAAAAGTCTGTGCCGATAGTCCCGACGCTACGGTCGCATATTTCTGCGCCGAGTTTGGTGTTCACGAGTGCCTTCCCATATATGCCGGCGGGCTCGGAATCCTGGCGGGAGACCATCTCAAGAGCGCCTCCGACCTTGGTGTGCCGATTGTCGGGATTGGCTTGCTTTACCAGAAAGGTTATTTTCGCCAGTTCCTGAATATTGACGGCTGGCAGCAGGAAATATATGTCGAGAACGATTTTTATAATATGCCGATGGAGCTTGTTCGCAAAGAAAGCGGAAGGCCGCTCACAATCAGCGTCGATTATCCCGGAAGATGCGTTATAGCGCAAATCTGGAGCATTTCTATAGGCAGAGTGAAACTGTATCTGCTCGATACAAACGTTCCCGCAAATTCTCCTATCGACAGGATGATTACGAGCAGTCTCTATGGCGGCGACCGCGAATTGCGAATCCGCCAGGAGATAATGCTGGGAATCGGAGGTCTCAAAGCCCTCGACGCGATGGGAATCAATCCCACAGTCTGTCACATGAACGAAGGCCACGCCGCTTTTATGGCGCTCGAGAAAATACGCGAATTGAAAAACAACAGCAGCATGAGTTTCGACGAAGCCGCTGAAGCTTCGAAAGCAGGCAACGTCTTCACGATACATACGCCTGTCAAGGCGGGTCTCGATGAATTCCGCGTCGAGCTTATGGACAAATATTTCGGCGGATACTTCCCGAAGCTTGGCATCAACAGGCAGAAATTCCTGTCTCTGGGCAGAATATTGCCCGACGACGAGGAAGAGCCGTTCAAGATGCCTGTTCTCGCTATCAAGCTCAGCGGCTACACAAACGGCGTGAGCGAATTGCACGGCCATGTCTCTCGCGGCATATGGGGAAGCATGTGGCCCGGCATTCCTCCGAAGGAAGTCCCTATAACATCTGTAACCAACGGTATCCATCTCGAAAACTGGCTCGCAGATGAGATGGAATCTCTTTATGAAAGATACATCGGCCCAAACTGGGCTGACGATGCAATGCACGAGGAAATCTGGAAAGCGGTCGACCAGATTCCCGACGAGGAACTCTGGCATGTACACAAGCGCTGTAAAGAGCAGATGATAGTCTTCGCGCGCAATCGCCTGAAAGCGCAGATGCAGAGAAGGGGAACTTATCATACCGAGTTGAATCATGCCGAAGAAGTGCTTGATCCCGAAGCGCTTACGATAGGTTTTGCACGAAGATTCGCAGGTTATAAAAGAGGCAATCTCCTTCTGAAGAATCCCGAGCGGCTCGCGAGACTTCTCAACAATACCGACAGGCCGCTTCAGGTTATCTTTGCGGGAAAAGCCCATCCGAAAGACACCGAAGGCAAGGACATTATCCGCCAGATTGTTCATTTCGCCAACCAGAGCGAGATGCGCAGGCGCATAATATTTCTCGAAAACTACGATATCGATATCGCGAGATATCTCGTTCGCGGCGTCGATGTCTGGCTCAATAATCCGCGACGACCGATGGAAGCGAGCGGCACGAGCGGCATGAAAGCCGCCGTCAACGGCATACTAAACATGAGTACATCCGACGGATGGTGGTGCGAAGGCTACACTTCTGACGGAGGCTGGATTATCGGCTCGAAGGAAAATTATGAAGACCTTGACTACCAGGATATTGTTGAATCGCAGGCGATATATGACATGCTTGAAAACGAAGTGATACCTCTGTTTTATACCAGGTCCGCCGACAATCTCCCGCGCGCATGGATAAGAAGAGTAAAAAATTCGATTAAATGGATTGCGCCGAGATTCAACACTCACAGAATGGTTGCGGAATATACTCAGAGGTTCTACAAGCCTTCAATTTCGAAAACAAAATCCTTCTCAGAGCAGGATTACGCGAAAGCCAGGGATTTTACCCACTGGAAGTCTGACTTGAGAAATGCCTGGTCCGAGCTTGCAGTCAGAAATGTGTTGCTGCACTCCAACAATGGCAATGGCGACGGCGACGGCGACGGAGAAAACGCCGATGAGTTCAATCCGAGGCAGCGCCAGCTTAAAGTCGGCTCACAACTGTCGATACGAGCTCTGGTCAATCTCGGAAGGATTAATCCGAACGACGTTTCCGTTGAGCTTTATCACGGTCGCGTCGATAACTGGGAAAACATACAGGATGGTGCCGCAGTTCCCATGGACTATGAAAAGTCAGCAGAGCAGCCTGGCGAGCACTGGTTCACAGGCTCGATGCAGTGCAGAAACACAGGCCAGCAGGGCGTCGCAGTCAGAATTCTACCAAGAAATTCCGACCTGGTAAATCCTTACGAAATGGGCCTCATTTTGTGGGAAAAATCCAATTAGCAGGAACTGACGGATTAACATTCAGGCTCTGTTATAACCGCTCCAGCGCGGGGATGACATGCGATGTTCTTATTGATTTTCCTCGTTGTAGAATAGTTCGTAAACCTCTTCGGCCGAACTGGCATTTTCCAGCCTGGTTTTGAAGTTTTCGTTCAGCATGAGTCTGCTTATCATTGCCAGAGCCTGAATATGTGTCCCCGTCTGGTTCGAGGGTGAGACCAGGAGGATGAGGATTTTTACCGGCTTTCCATCTATACTGTCGAATTCTATCGGCTCATGTGCGATTCCTATCGCCATTACAAGTTCTTTGACCGCGTTGCATTTTCCGTGGGGAATAGCTATCCCGGCGCCTGTTCCCGTGCTCTGAGACCTCTCGCGCGTGAGCACAGCGTTGAGCGCCGCATCGCGATCAGAGAACAACCCGTTCGAGGCGAGCAGGTCGACAAGCTCTGTTATTACCGCTTCCTTTTCCGTGTTTTCAACCGGGACTTTTACACAATTCGGATGCAATATTTTCGTTAATATCATACTTCACACGTCCAAAAGAAATTCTGAATAAGAAATACAGATGAAAGCTGATTATATCTGCTTTCGATGCCTCTTTCACTATCTTTTTCAAAAATTATTTGCATTTTTTCCAGGTTGTCAATTTTTTCGTAAGATACAGACATTTTTTAGCCTTTACACTGGAGCTGGATGCAGATAGAATTTGCTTCTTCTGTTGAATATATTATCCTTAAACAGGTTAGAAATATGGAAAAAATACAACTTTACGATACAACTCTTCGAGATGGCATGCAGGCCGAAGGAGTCAGTTTTTCGCTCGAAGACAAGCTCATTATCGCCCAGAGTCTCGATAAACTGGGCATCGATTATATCGAGGGAGGATATGCCGCCTCCAACCGCAAGGAAATGCAGTTTTTTGCCGAGATGGCAAAACTCAACCTGAAAAATTCTAAAGTAGTCGCGTTCGGAAGCACGCGAAGGGCCAGATTGACTGTCTCCGATGACAGGTCGCTCAACGCGATGCTTGCATGCAAGACGCAGGCGGGAACTCTGGTCGCCAAGAGCTGGGATTTGCACGTAAAAGACGTTCTGGGCTGCTCGCTCGACGATAATCTGAAAATCTGCTCCGAGTCGGTGGAATATCTCAAAAAGCATGGTCTCGAAGTGATTTTCGATGCAGAGCATTTCTTCGATGGCTATAAGAACAATCCCGAGTATTCCATGAAAGTTCTTCACTCCGCCGCACTAGCCGGCGCCGATGCGCTTGTTCTGTGCGATACTAACGGCGGCTGCCTGCCCATCCAAGTCTATGACATTACGAAAAAAGTTTGTGAGCAATTCGGCAATCTGATGATTGGAATTCACACTCACAATGACACAGACTGCGCTACCGCCAACAGCCTCGCCGCTGTTCGCGCCGGCGCAAGGCACGTGCAGGGAACTATGAACGGTCTCGGCGAGAGATGCGGCAACGCGAACTTGTGCGTCCTGGCGCCGAATCTCGCGCTAAAGATGGGTTTTGACATTCTCGATTCGGAAAAAATAAAGACGCTTACGGAAGTCTCGCGAAGCATTTTTGAAATAGCAAATATAAGCCCCGTGATGAATATGCCTTACGTGGGCGAAAGCGCCTTTGCGCACAAGGGAGGTCTGCATATCGATGCGCTCAGGAAAAACAAGCAGACTTACGAACACATTGAGCCCGAGCTGGTAGGAAACGAGCGGCGTTTTCTTATATCGGAGCTCAGCGGTCGCTCAACTGTGCTCGGAAAACTCGAAAAGGCAAAGATAGCTGAAGATAAAAAGCTCGCAAGTGACATTCTCGATCGAATCCAGGACCTCGAGAGCCAGGGTTATCAATTCGAATCCGCCGAAGGCAGCTTCGATTTGCTGGTTAAGAAGCTCATGGGGACATATAAGCCGTTCTTCGACCTTGTTAAATATTACGTAAACGTCGAGAAACGAGCCTCCGGTGAAATGGTGACGGAAGCTACTATAAAGCTTAAAGTCGGAGACCAGACCGAGCACGTGGTAGGTGAAGGTGACGGCCCGGTCAACGCGCTCGATGCCGCGCTGCGAAAGTCGCTCGAGAATTTCTACCTTTAAATCCCAGGCTTTCAATTTCTAACAATGTATAGGCGGGAAACCTTCCTTTATTATCTTCCACGAGCATTGCAAACAACAATCCCCACTGCTTCAAATTATTCTGACAGACAACAGTTCTCGCGTTGTTTCGTGCCCTTTGCAGCGAGGGAAAAAGGATAGCAAGAAGTAGAACAATAATGGCAATAACGACTAAAAGCTCGATTAATGTAAAACCTTTTCGCTTATCCATAACCTCTTACCCCTTGAATCAACATTTGTCCTGTTGATATTTCTTAAGGAGATATAAGCACTCTTTCTTATGCATTTTCATCAATAATCTCTAAATCCTCTCATCCACTCCGGCCAGTCTTCTGGTTTTACTCCTCCCGCTGTTGTCCAGGGTCCGTTTGTATTGAATTCCTTATGCCACTTGAGTTTCCATAATTCCTTCAGCCCGACTTTTCTTACCGACCAGTCCATAAAGAGACAATTCACTCCTCCATCGTGTCTGTTGATACAGCAGCTTGTCTCCTCTTCCTCAGTCCCAGGGGGTGTCTGGTCGTCCCATTGCATTATACTCCAGGGCGATACAGAATCGAGTAATACGGGAATATTGGATGTTTTTTTCAAAGAATAAATATCTATTTTGGGATGAAGGTTCCCTAACACTCCCGGGGGACGTGACAATGAAAGGTTTAATCCATAGCTGCATCTGAAATCCACTCCATTTACATCTTTCCAG
>JARRRJ010000096.1:0-7111 GCA_037380865.1 Sedimentisphaerales bacterium | reverse complement strand
AGCTTAGTTAAATACTTCATCAAGATTGTCTTACCGTCTGTCATTCTCCTTTGCGTATTGTAAATTTTGCCTGCGCTCCTGAGCCTGCGTTTCGCATTAGAAAACTGATATGCGCGGTGCCCGTCCATCCCGGCGGAGAGAGCTTCTCAAGATCAATTTTGAAAGCAGACAAGTCTTCTATCGCTATAGTCTCGTCAATAGCCTGTTTCTGACCCCATGGAAGTTCAGCAGAACTATTCTGGTTATAGAGATCCAATCCCTTGTAAGGACCATGAAACAATACAGACCTGGTATAAGCATCGCTTATACGGTAATCTATACGCACTCCCAGCAAGCTGTTCGAGTTTATTTTCTGCAGCTTGCCTTCGACTTTGACTTTTACATCGAGTGTTTCAGGCAGACGACTCGCCAGGATACCAATTCTTTCGTCGGCGTCGCCATTATCCATCATCCCGATACGTGCGATCCATGTTTTGCGATCAAAGTCTGCATAAGAACTCGTTTGACCGCGCTCAGGATAATAATGGTTTATACGAATAACATTTGCCACATTCACTGGATTCAGTTCTGAAAGTTCTGTACCATCTTCGGCTTCTAGATAAATAATACCATAAGGCGGAATGTATCCATCCTGCCAGGCAAAGCTGGTCGTATCGATATTTTCGAAGGTTTCAGTCGGAACTACTTCTTCTGGCGCATTGTCATCGTAACTCGCATTTTCACTATCTACCCTGTAAAGACGCACAGTCCCTTTTTTAAATGGCAGGTTGTCCATGTGCAGGTCGAGACGCCGCTGGAAAGCAGAATTATTCCAGACCAGCAAGCCCGCCCTATGGTCATCGGATGAAGCCATAGCTTCGAGCGGACCTTCGATTGTCACAGGATGCCTGTCTACAGGCATCATTGCATACAGCTTCCATGAATTGAAATCCGCATGGCGATGGCCGTCACGTGTGAATAATCCAACCCATGTGGTCCAACTGACCGAGGACAACTCAGGTCTCGCAAGGAAAAGCTGGAAATCATGAAGCAATTGTGTAGCGCGAGCGCATGGCTCCGGTACACGTGTGGACCAGTCCGATGTATTCCACTCGGTCATAATCATTGTTGCCGTATCCAGCTCATCGAAGCGATTCAAGCTGCGGCATATCATATCCATGTCACGCTGTGCCAGTGTTGCGCTGGAGTAGTGATGAAAAGTCAGAGCATCGAGCGGCAAGTGATTCTTGACAACGAATTCCGGGAACGTCTCGTTCCAAAGCAGGTGATGGTCTGCGGCCGGGCCGCCTACGACTGCATCGGGATCAACTGCGCGGATCGCTTCGACTGTTGCCTTATATAATTGGAAATACTCCTGCTCTGTTCCGGAGAAAAAGAAATAAGTTCCATCCGGCTCGTTCCATACTTCATGTATTCCAAACGGAAGATTGACGTCACGATGGTGCGTGACAAATGCAGTTATAACCTCTTTCCATTTATCGAGATTTTTCGGCGGAGTCGAGTCTTTTGACTTCGCATTGTTCTCGCCGTAGCGCCGCGATAGATTCGGGTCCTGCAGAGGAAACGGCGTATAGCTATAGGCTCCGAGGAATTGTACGCCCTGCTTTTTCAGCTCACTGACGATATGGTCCAGCGGCTCGACATTGTAGGAGAGGTTTTCCAGAGTTCCGCCAACGGCTGTGTGCATACCGTGTCCCTGGCGCGACCTGCCCCAGCCAAGCTCAAGGCGATAATTATCGACGTTCAATTCGCTCATCATCCCGATAAGCCTGTCAAACTGCTGGCGGCCCGGGCCTATAGTGTCGTAAAGATTGAACTTCGACTTGACTAACGGATATCCCCCTGCCGCCGAGTAATCAGCACGAACGGTATTGTAAACATATCGCGGCAGAGGCGCCCCCGGAATCTGGCTGCCGGGAGCCATAACGCTTGTTTGGCCATTTGCAAGACCAGTCAAAACGAATAATAATATCAACTTCCTCATTATTAAACCTCCTTTTCGAACCTCGATTTATGAAATTTCAAAAGACATAAGGCATCCGTTGGGAACATCCCCATGCTGTAATGACTAAAAAGTGTTGCCAAATTTGGAAAAATATTTTATAAGTTGTCCGTCGAAGTATCAACATATTTATGTCGCTGGATTCATCTATGACAAGCAAAAATAGTGAGGAAAAAAATGAAAAATGAGATTTCACAATCGAAAAAGCGTTTTCAGACAATTGTTTTCATTTCACTTCTTTTGACCTTGGCTTTTTCAATAGGTGTTTCAATTGCGTCTACTGATGAAACACAAGTTTATTCGGTGATTTACAACAATCCGAATATAAGAGTTTATTACCCCCGTATTATGGAGCTGCAGCACAACGGCTCCGCCAACGGCACTCTGCTCGCGACCTGTGAGGAATACACGCGTCCCCTGCCGGTCCATCCAATTTTTAAGAGCACCGACAAAGGCAAAACATGGACAAGAATTTCAGATGTGAATGATACGCAGCGCGGCTGGGGCATGAGGTATCAGCCGTTCTTGTTCGAATTGCCGCAGGCTGTTGGAAATCTGCCGGAAGGGACCATTCTCTGTGCGGGCAACGCAATTCCCAACGATTTGTCGAGAACTGCAATTGATGTTTATAAAAGCAACGACATCGGAGTGACCTGGACTTACATGAGCACCGTCTGTGAAGGTGGAAGAGCAAGTCCGAGCGGCAGAGAAGACCCCGTCTGGGAACCTTTCCTTTACCTCGATAAGGAAGGAAAACTTGTCTGTTACTACTCCGATGAAAGAGATCCCAATCATAACCAGTTACTCGCACATTTTGTCAGCGATGACGGCGGATATACATGGGGACCGATGGTACAGGATGTATCGTTAGGTGCATTGCGGCCGGGAATGCCTATAGTCGCGCAGCTGCCGAACGGCCAATATTTTATGTCTTATGAAATAGTAAGATTGCCTGGAAACCAGGTGCATTACAAAATATCCGATGACGGTATAGACTGGAAACCTGTTTCAGATAGGGGCACACCGATAACTACAGTCGACGGCTATTCACCCGGCAGCACACCTTACTGTGTCTGGGCTCCGTCAGGTGGGCCGAACGGTATGATTATTGTCTCGTCACGTACGCCCGGCGATCCGTTATGCGGCGATTTCACTGTCAATTATGATCTTGGAAAAGGAAACTGGTATAGGATGAGAACTACAGTAAGGTATGACGGCTCAAACGGCAGCGGCTATAGTAGAAGTATGGCTGTAGCTTTGAACGGTAAAGAAATCTATAATGTAGTTAACCTGCCGAATGGTTTTCGCAGCAGGCTTAATATGTCTTTTTTCAGATTCCCTCTCGAGCTGGCAATAGGTTGGTCCTACAAGTTGACTGCCGGATGCAGCTTTAAGAACCTGGAAGTTGAAGATGACTCCGATGTAAACGGCGCAAACCTGGTGCAATTAGCTAATAAAGAAGACACGTCACAACAATGGACATTAGAGAAAGCAGGTGACGGATATTTCAAATTAGCTGCAAAGGACAGCCAAAAAGTGCTTGAAGTTAATGGAGCATCGACTGAAGACGGCGCAAATGTAGTACAGAACGAATTTGCTGACAAAGACAACCAGAAATGGAAAATACAATATATCGGTGAAGGATTCTATAAACTGACTGCAAAACACAGTGGAATGTGTTTAACTGTAAGTGAAGGCTCGAAAGAAGATGGAGCTAACGTTATACAATCTCAAGACAATGGAAGTGACGCTCAGAAATGGAGAATGGATCCCGTTAATACAGACGACCCATGGGGTGACTGGGAATACGCTGAAGGCGTGTACAAATAGAGCATAGAACGGAGGATTTTTTTCTTATCTACAAGCAGGTCAGCTTCAGTCGGGCATCTGGAAAATTTCGTGATTTTTTTCCAGGTTCTCGATTTTCTCTTTATCCAAACCTATCTCGTCATCTGTCAGATAGCAGGCCGGGTCAGGAGCCCACGGATCGCCGTAATGCAAATCGGCTCGTACTCTCAGGCTTCCGCCGCAAATGTTGAAAAACTGACACAGTTTGCATCTTCCCTTGATATTTTTGTCGCGCTCCTTCAGGCCGCGCAGAAGCGGATCGCTTGTATCTGTCCATATTTCACTGAATGGGCGTTTCCTGACGTCCCCGAGGTTATAGTGCCACCAGAACTGGTCTGGATGGACCTTGCCATGAAAATCAATGCAGCCGATTCCGACGCCGCTGCTGTACATTCCCCCGCCGTTCCAGGTCAGAAGTTTGTGGACGTTCTCTGCACGAGCAGGATTCTCTTCTTTTAGTCTCAAATATAGATACACGCCGTCAACGTGATTATCTACTGTCAAAATATCAGTCTTGCGTCCCGCTTGTTTGTATTGTTTTGTTTTGTCCAGAATTGTGTCGACCGCGTCCCTGGTCTGTTTGTGGGTAAGGTCTTCTTTTGCTATACTTTCTCCCCTGCCGCTGGGAACAAAATGATAGAAGCACGCGCGTTCGATATTTTCAGCTTCGAAGAAATCGAATAAGCTCTCCAGGTCCTGAACGTTTCTTTTAGTCAGAGTCAGTCTCAGGCCTATCCTCACGCCTGCATCGATGCAATTTCTAATGCCGGCGACTGCTCTTTCAAATGCTCCTTCAACGCCGCGAAATTGATCGTTAATCGGGCCTATTCCATCAAGACTTATTCCCACATATGAAACGCTGTTCTGCTTGATTTTCTTCGCAATATCAGGTGTTATGAGAGTGCCGTTTGTCGATATGACTGCACGCAAGCCTTT
This sequence comes from Sedimentisphaerales bacterium, assembly GCA_037380865.1. Classification (GTDB taxonomy): domain Bacteria; phylum Planctomycetota; class Phycisphaerae; order Sedimentisphaerales; family Anaerobacaceae; genus JAFGPS01. The sequence goes on along the minus strand of JARRRJ010000096.1, from coordinate 2,325 downwards.
TTCGACTGCGTAACCTATCAGCTCGAAAATGTCATGTCTCATCAATGGCTCGCCGCCTGAAAATAAGACGGAAGGAATCCCGAATTCTGACAAATCATCCAGCACGACCCTGGCTTCGTCTGTTGTCAGCTCGTCGGATGCTCTTCCTGAGCCGCTGTCGTTATAGCAATGAACGCATTTCAGATTGCATGCTCTGCTGATGTTCCATACTACGATGGGACGCCTTTCAGATGCAGTTTTCGGTACAATTTCACCTTCGCGTTCGCCGGAATTTTTTCTGCCGTAGCGAAGCCAGTCTCCCGGCGTTACCTCGTCACAATATAATTTGCTCACATTTATCATTTATTTTATATCTAACCGTTAATTCGCATAAAAGCAAGTATTTGTTCGTTAATCTCCATCGATTGTTTTACGCAGGAAGTGATGTAAGAAGACTCTGACATGTCTGACAAGTCTGATTTGTGCGACGTACAATGAAACATACCCCCCGCCTCAGGAATTTACACCGCGTCAAGAATAAGCTGAATGGATATTACATTGCGAATATTTTTAAATTTTCGATTGAAAATCCTGTTTCAATCGTTTAGTAAAGAATATATACTTGGGTATAGTGCGTACGGCACGTCAGAAGTTTGTTGCCGGGCAGCTTGCAAAACCAAATAGTTTATTCCATAAATTGCATATATATTTCAGATTCAAGGGGAGCAAAAAATGGATGAAACAATTGAATTCATTCTTAACGGAAAATCTGTCAGCGTAACCACCGACGGACAGCGTAATCTGCTCTGGGTTTTGAGAACAGATTTAGGACTAACAGGTACAAAATTCGGCTGCGGCCAGGCTATTTGCGGCGTATGCACTGTACTGGTGGATAACAAGGCTGTTCGCTCGTGTGTCTATCCGGTAAGAAATGTCGAAGGACGCGAGGTTGTTACCATCGAAGGATTGTCGAATAATGGCAGCCTGCATCCGATTCAGGAGGCTTTTGTAAAGCATGATGCGCTCCAGTGTGGATTCTGCACGCCGGGTATGATCCTAACTGCATACAGCCTGCTCTATGAAAATCCCGAGCCTACACGCGAAGAGATTATACAGGGAATGAACCGTAACCTATGTAGATGCGGCGCACATACGCGTATTATTGACGCGATCGAGGATGCCGCTGCTGTAATGAGAGGAGGTAACTCCGAATGAGTATGGAAGAAAATATAGAACTCGATTTCAGTGACATTTCAACCGACCCGAATATATCGCGCCGGAGTTTTCTTAAGACTATCGGCGGCGGAATTGTAATCCTCTTCTGTATCGGCGACGAAACCCTCCTCGAAGCTCGCCGCGGTGGCCGGTCTCTGCCCAGCGATTTCAACGCCTTCCTGAGAATTGACGCCGATGGAAAAGTCTCCTGCTTCACAGGCAAAATAGAAATGGGACAGGGTATAATCACATCAATGAGCACAAGGATTTTCGGCCCGCCTTTGCGTCAGGCAGGCGCCGAAGCAAGAAGAGTTTTAATAGAACTTGCGGCAGAGCAATTACAGGTTCCTTCAGATAGATTGTCCGTTGATAATGGTGTTGTTTTCGATAAAAACCAGAAAGATAAGAATGTAACCTACGCCGCTCTGGCAAAAGGAAACAGAATTACCAGGAGAGCAACCGGGCAAGTCCCAGTGAAAGACCCGTCTCAATTCAAGGTGATGGGCAGGGAATTCCTGCATCAGGATGCAATGGATAAAGTCACGGGAAAAGCAAAATATACAGGCGACTTAAGACTGCCCGGCATGTTATACGCGAGTATACTCAGACCCCCTTCTCACGGAGCCACTCTCAAAAGCGTTGACACATCGCCGGCTGAGCAGGTCGAAGGAGCTACTGTGGTTCGTGAAGGTGACTTAATAGCTGTTCTGCATAAGAATCCGGACCAGGCCCATGACGCCCTGTCCAGAATTAAAGCAGAATTCGATATACCAACCTCGAATGTTGACGACAAAACAATCTTCGAACATCTTCTGGCTAATTCCGGAAACGGCAATGTTGTCGCTCGTGGAGGCGACTTGCAGGCAGGAGAGAAAGAGGCTGAAGATGTCGTGGAACAAACCTACTATGACGGCTACGTCGCTCATGCTGCTATGGAAACTCATACTGCATTAGCTCAGATGGAAGGAGATAAAATCACAGTCTGGGCTTCGACTCAATCGCCTTTCGGTATCAGGGACCAGGTATCAAGAACTCTGGGCATAGCTTCAGAAAATGTTCACGTTATCACGCCTCCTGTAGGGGGAGGATTCGGAGGCAAGGCGTCAGGACAGCAGGCAATAGAAGCGGCTC
>JARRRJ010000095.1:0-7494 GCA_037380865.1 Sedimentisphaerales bacterium | reverse complement strand
TGAAAAAAACTTAAGAATCAAATGCTTTAGACGGAAAGGGACTAATATTGGCAACTAAAACTTATGAATTCGAACGATGGGCTGTAGAACAAATAAAAGAGGCCCGCTCCAGACTGGCTGATGAAATTTCCAAAGTCATCATAGGTCAGGAAGATGTTATCGAGCATATGATTATCGCTGTGCTCGCAGGCGGACATTGTCTTATTACCGGCGCACCTGGATTGGCAAAGACATTACTTGTTAAGTCACTGGCGCAGGTTTTTCACTTGAAATTCCAGCGTATTCAGTTTACGCCTGACCTTATGCCCGCTGATATAACCGGCACTGAAATCCTGCAGCAAAGTGACCATGAACGAAAAATGGTATTTGTCAAAGGACCTGTATTCGCGAACATGATTCTTGCTGATGAAATTAATCGTACACCTCCGAAAACTCAGGCAGCTTTGCTCGAAGCTATGCAGGAGCATCATGTCACGGCAGTCGGAGTCTGTCATGCGCTGAGCGAGCCATTCTACGTTTTTGCCACGCAGAATCCCATCGAGATGGAAGGAACTTATCCTTTACCTGAAGCACAATTGGATAGATTCATGTTCAATGTCTGGATCGATTACCTTCCTGAGGACCAGGAAATCGCGGTGGTCCGCCAAACTACAACGACAGAACCCGAACCTATAAAACAGATATTTACAGGTGAAGACCTGATGCGTTTCCACGATGTAGTCCGCAAAGTTCCAGTAGCTGAAGACGTTGTGCGTTACGCTGTACGAATTGCGGCTGCCTCGCGCCCTGCAAAAACAAACCCATTATCGTTCGTGAACGAATGGGTAACCTGGGGAGCAGGTCTTCGAGCGTCACAATATATGGTTCTGGGAGGCAAAGCTCGCGCATTGCTTTACGGCAGGTCGCATGTCAACTTCGATGACATCAGAGCTCTGGCTTACCCTGTTCTGAGGCATCGTATCCTAATTAATTACCGCGCGGAAGCTGAAGGTGTGACAGTTGAAAGCATGGTCGATCGCCTTCTTAACTCTGTAAAGGAAAGCAGCGATAAATGAAGAAAAAGGTAATGGAATCCCGTATCAGCCAGGAAAATCAATCCAAAGGCATGATAGACCCTGTAACATTGATGAAAATCAGGTCGATGGAGCTGCGTGCAAGGATAATTGTCGAGGGATTCTGGAAAGGAATTCATCGCAGTCCGTATCATGGCTTTAGTGTGGAGTTCACCGAGTACAGGCAATATACGCCGGGGGATGATCCGCGACATATCGACTGGCACCTTTATGCACGCAGCGACAGGTTTTACATTAAAAAATTTGAGGATGAGACAAACCTGCGATGCCATCTTTTAGTGGATCACAGTAAATCTATGGGATATGGTACGGTAGGTTATTCCAAAGCGCAATATGCCGGGACACTGGCCGCTACTCTGGCTTATTTTTTATTTACCCAGGGAGATGCTGTTGGAATAGCAACATTTGACAGCCGGATCAGACAATACCTTCCGCCCCGTAACAGGCCGGGATATTTGCATCGAATAATGCTGACTCTGGAGACTACACCAGCGGGAAGTTCTACCGACCTTAGCCCGCCGCTCAAGCGTATTGCGGAAATACTAAACAGGCGGGGACTTATTATTCTGATGTCAGACTTGCTCACTTCCATTGAAAAACTTGAGATGGACCTGAGTTATCTTCGAGCAAACGGTCACGACGTTGTTCTTTTTAATGTTCTTGACCCGGAAGAGCTTGAGTTCGACTTCAATACTCCTGCGCTTTTCGAGGACATCGAAACAGGTAAAACATTTTACGTGGACCCGCCTGCAGCTCAGAAAGATTATACGGGAAAGCTGAAGAGTCACCTGGAATCTGTCAGGAAAATCTGCCGCAGCCTTGGCATCGATTATCATCTTTTCACTACAAACCGTCCTTTCGACCTGGCATTGCTTGAGTTTCTGCGTGACAGGATGCATCGCAGAAAACAGGTCAGACATCCGGGAGGTTCATCAGTCAGGAGTGCAATATGAGTTTTCTTTATCCCCTATTTCTTGCAGGCATAGCGGCGATCAGTCTGCCTATCATATTGCACATGATACGCCGTCACACTCGAAAGCGAATAACGTTCAGCTCGCTGATGTTCCTGCGCACTACTATACCAAGATTCAAGAATCGCAGCAGGCCTGAAAACCTGCTCCTTTTGACTTTACGATGTCTTATTATCTGCCTGCTCGCAATTGCCTTCTCTCGTCCTTTCTTTGAAAAGCCAGGCCAGGATACTGCGGCAGGCATGGGAAGAAGAGTAGTATTATTAATTGACACAAGCGCTTCCATGAATAGAGAAGACTTATGGCAGCAGGCGACTAATCAGGCTCAGTCAGTCTTAAGTGACTTAAGGCCCACTGACCGGCTTTGCGTGATGAGTTTTGGCAAAAATACCAGTACCCTCGTCGGATTTGAGACGTGGAACGAGCTTGAGCAGGCGCAGCGAGTTCCTGTAGTAAAAGAAGAAATCTCAAAACTGTCGCCAACCTGGACTTCGACGAATCTTGCCAACGCATTGATAAGTGCGGCAGAAGCAATTGATGATGATGAAATCAACGATAAGCTTCTCATTAATGAGCGTCAGATTATTCTTATAAGCGACCTTCAGGAAGGGAGTGATCTGGATGCGCTCTCAACTTACGAATGGCCCGAAAGGACGGAACTGATAGTCAAACCTGTCACAGCCAAAAAAACGACCAACGCGGCGATGCAGGTTTTGGCGAGCAGCAATTATATTACAGAAACAGATCCTAATGAACAGCTTCGAGTTCGCGTGGCAAATTCCACAGATGCGATTAGTGAGCAGTTTCAACTGAGCTGGGCGGATTTCAAGACGCAGGATAGTACAGCGAAACCTGCTTCTATTTATGTTCCTCCGGGACAGAGCATTGTGACGGAATTGCCTCCGGGACAAAATGAGATAACAGGACGTAAACTTCTTCTGACTGGAGATGGTCAGGATTTTGACAATACTCTGTACCTCGCTCCGAACCTGGGACGACAGATAAATATTCTTTATCTTGGAAGTGACAGTCCCGGAAATCCCAAAGAAATGCTGTACTACATCGAGCACGCATTTCAAAAAACAAATACACTAAGCTTCAATATTATTCCACATCAGCCTGACAAAGCTCTTACAGAAAACGACATCAAAAATGCACAATTCATTACAGTTACAGATGACCTGAAATCCGACCAGAGAAAGCTCTTGCGTGAGAATCTCGAATCCGGCAATACGATTCTTCTTGCTATGAAATCATCGGACTGTGCTTCTGTTATTTCAGAACTTGCGTCTTTGGACGCTCTTGAATGCGAAGAAGCGAACGTGACAGATTATAGAATGTTTGGCACGATAGACTTCGAGCATCCGATTCTTAAACCTTTTTCCGATCCGCGTTTCGGAGATTTTTCAAAGATTCATTTCTGGAAATACAGGAAAATCAATCTTGATAATGCTCCGGGGGCAAGAATCCTGGCTCGTTACGACAACGAGGACCCGGCGCTTGTCGAATTTCCCGTCGGTAAAGGCTCTTTACTCGTGCTGACATCAGGCTGGCAGCCTTCGGACAGTCAGTTCGCGCTTTCGTCTAAATTTGTCCCGCTTCTGTACTCGATTCTTGAATATAACGGCACGCTAGGAGTGCAGCAATCGCAGTATTTCGTCGGTGATACGATTCAAATTCCGCAAACAATTGTCGCAGAAGGACAAAAAGTGGAAATCCACAAGCCGGACGGGACTGTAGTGAATCTGGAGGCAGGAAAGGATGTTTTTGACCAGACTGATCAGCCTGGTTTTTACTCTGTCGAATCTACGGAAGGAAAGGAGCTTTTTGCAGTCAACGTGCCAATACAGGAATGCAGGACAGCCCCCCTGCCTGTTGAAGACATCGAAAGGTTTGGTGTAACTTTCACAGAACTGACAGAAAAAGAAGCTGAACAACTTCAAAAAGTCAAAGCACACCAGAGTTTCGTCGAAATGGAATATCAGCAAAAACTCTGGCGATGGCTTTTTATAGCTTTATTTGTGTTGTTATTAGCGGAAATCTGGCTGGGTGGATGGTTAACTCGTCCTTCCGTTTTAACTCAGGGAGAAGAAAAATGATCGAGAGAAGCTTAAGACAATGGCTCAGGCCAGTCGTGAATCGCCAGAAACGTCTTTACATAATGAAGAAGTTATCACTATATTGGTTTCTGGCCGCTATTTTCGGGATTGCTATTATAGCGGCAGACAGGTTGTGGGGATGGAGTTCGAATATCGAGCCTGCTTTCTTATTGATTGTAACAGTTTTTGTCACGATAGTAGTGGTCATAAGGTCAGGCAGTCTCGAGCCTGACTATAAGAAACTTGCGCGAAGCATCGAAATGCACAATCCCGAGCTGAAAGCAACTCTTCTCACCGCAATAGAGCAAAAGCCGGAAGCTCTGGGCGGAGAGCTTGGCTATTTGCAGGAACGCGTCATCAGCGAAGCGCTTGCACACGCGAGAACGCACAACTGGATACAAAGCATACCGCAATCCCGGCTTATCTTTGCCGGAAGTACAAACGTCGCGTCGCTCATATTATTCCTCTTTATACTCTCACATTTCTCGATGCCTGTGTTGTCTTTCTTATCGCCAAAGAACTCCGGCCGCTCTTCCGAGCCAAGGGGATATGAATTGACTGTCTCTCCCGGAGATGCGACTGTCGAATTGGGCACGCCGCTCGTGATAATGGCAAGATTTAATGGAAAGGTACCAGGCACCGCAAAATTGCTTGCCGGCTCAAACACTGAGGACATACAGGAGATCCCGTTTAATAAGAATCTCGAAGACCCCGTTTTCGGTGGAATTATTTCACAGGTAAGCTCCGATATGATTTATCGTATCGAATACGATGACATCAAAACTCGCGATTATAAAATCTCAACTTATCAGCATCCGACACTCGAAGAGGCAGATGCAAATATTGTCTATCCCGCATATACGAATCTTCCGAATAAAGAAATCAAAAATACACTCAGGTTAAGCGGTGTCGTGGAAGGTTCCGAGGTTACTCTTACATTCTCATTGAATAAACCAGTCGTAACCGCACAGCTTGTTCCCCAGAGCGGCCAAGCGCTGGACCTGACTGTAGATTCTGAAAATCCATCTATTTACACAACTCACATCGAGCCTCGTGAAAGCCTGCGCTACGAGTTGAAATTGGTCGATTCGGATGGCCGGGCAAACAAAGCTCCGCCGCGATTTGTGATAAATGTCGTCAAGAACGCGCCTCCCAATTTGAAGCTGAAATTTCCAAATCGTGACATAGAAGCGTCCCCCCTCGAAGAATTGACGCTTGAAGCAGAAGTCTCCGATGATTTCGGTATAACCTCACAAGGCGTGAGCTACATTCTCGCAGGCTCGCAGGCCAGAGATATTGTCATACCCACCGAGCAACCTGCGCCAAATAAAAAAGAGGATGTCGAATATGTGCTTGCCATGGAGAATCTCAATGTTCAGCCTAACCAGCTTCTGTCTTATTATTTCTGGGCAGAAGATGTGGACCCGGACGGAAAGCCGCGAAGAACTGTAAGTGACTTGTATTTCGCTGAAGTTCGCCCGTTCGAGCAGATATTCCGCGAGAACCAGTCGTTTATGGACCAGAACCAGCAGGAAAGAGAAAGACAGCAGCAGGAGCAGCAGAATCAGGAGGGAATGCAAAACGACCAGCAGAGACGCGAGCAGCTTGTTCAGCTTCAGAAACAAATTATCAGCGCAACCTGGAACGTAAAGAGACAGACGGACCTGTCAGGGAACGGCGTCGAGAATAATAAAGAAGACATCAACCTGGTAAAGGAATCGCAGGAGAATGCACTTGAGATGGCGCGCTCCGGCGGTGACCAAACCGGCGGAATGATGGGACCAATGGGACAGAGATCAACGGGACCGACACGAGAAGGACGACGCGGGTCGGGCGGAATGAATCAAATCAGCCCCCCACCGGCCAACCCGGAAACTGCATCTTCAGAGGATCCGATGGAGCAGGCAATTCAACATATGGAGGAGGCATTGAAGCATCTTCAGGAAACTCTCGACACCTCCACTTCCGAAGAGCTCTTACAAGCATTGACATCTGAACAGGCGGCCTACCAGGAATTGCTGAAACTGAGGGAGCAGGAGAGTGAAGTGACGCGTGACAGGAGTGATCAGCAAAGCAATCAGAATCGTTCCGCACGCTCACAGCAGCAGCTGCAACAACTTGAAATGCGCCAGAGAAACTGGCCAGAAGGCAAAACGAAATGACGAACAGGCTGAGAGAAGCCGAATCTGCTTTGCGTGAAGCTCAGAATGAGCAGCAAAGGCAGGAAATGCGGCGTGAGCTTGAGCGACTCAGGGAAGAGCAGGTACAGAACCTCAGAGACGTGGACGAATTGCAGCAGCGTATGGAAAATCAGCAGAATCGCCAGCGCATGTCGGATTCCGCAGAGCAATTGAGCCAGACAAGGGAAAGAATGCAGCAATCTGCTGAACAGATGCAGCAGGGTCAGGTTTCGGAAGCAGCCGCGAACTCGACACGTGCGCAGAGGGAGCTTGAGCAAATGCGTGACGAATTCCAGCGCAATACTTCGGGTCAGTTCTCGCAGCAGATGCAGGACATGCGGCAGCAGGCACGAGAGCTGGACGAAGAGCAGCAGCAGATTTCTCAGCAAATGAGACAGCAGCAATCAGGAGCACAGCAAAATTCACTTGGCGAGCCTGGCACAAACCAGGAGCTTGCAGACAGGCTCAGGCAGCAAAGAGAAAATATGCAGGACTTGTTGGACCAGATGAGGGATGTCAGCGAGCAGTCGGAGGAATCCGAGCCGCTCTTATCGAGAAGATTGTACGACACATACCGAGAAGCGAGCACAGCAAATGTTGACAGAGCGCTTCAGACTACTGAAGAACTTCTCAGACGTAATTTTGCGCCGCAGGCTCAGAGTACCGAGGAACAGGCCAGAGAAGGTATTCAAAATCTTCGCGAAGGAATTGAAGAAGCTGCAAGTGGCGTTCTCGGTGACGAAGCTGATTCCTTACGTCTTGCACGAGAACAGCTCAATGAAGCAATCAGGCAAATTGATCCGAATCAGGCAGAAAACCTCCAGGCACGTGAAGGAACCCAGGGCCGGACAAGCCGCGATCCGAACAATCCCCTGGCATCTGAGTCCTTCTTAGGCAACAGGCAAGGCAACCGCAACTTCGATCCGAATCAGGAAGGAGATATGCAAGCTCGCGACGGAACAAGAGGCCAAAGAGGTTTTGACCCGAACCAGGCCGGCAATATGCAGGCGCGTAGCGGTACGAGAGGTCAGAGGGGCTTTGACCCGAACCAGGCGGGTGACATGCAGGCGCGTAGCGGTACGAGAGGTCAGAGAGGCTTCGACCCGAACCAAGCGGGTGACATGCAGGCACGTAGCGGTACGAGAGGCCAGGGGGGCTTCGACCCGAACGA
>JARRRJ010000094.1:2473-11764 GCA_037380865.1 Sedimentisphaerales bacterium | reverse complement strand
ATTTGTGTAAAAGTATATAAAGAAGTGAATCCGTAGTGAAGCTACCGGGCATCTGTTTGCTTTAGGCTTGTTTTTCGGTCTGGATAAACAAACCGGACTAAGAAGAAGCCGTGGCTGGAATTGGGCTAAGCAACATGCAATGAATGGAATTTATTAAAGTAAAGTCTTAATTGGTAACGACTTAAATAATCACCGACCGGTTTTCCTGCGATCACTGAATATGGATTTTAATGACGATTTAGCCCAAATAATAATCGGCTGCCAAAACGGCGAATCTCAGAGCTTCTCGAAAGTGGTCGATTTGTATTCCAGCCGATGTTATGGTTATTTTTATCGGCTGACGGGAAACACAGACATCAGTGACGAGCTTCTCAGCGAGCTATTTGTCAAATTGGTCGAGAAAATCAGCACTTACAAAGGCGGCTCATTCGAGAGCTGGCTTTTTCGCGTTGCCTCGAATATCTTTCACGATTATTTGAGGAGCAAACAGCGTCAGAAAAAAGTGCTTGACGTCAGAAAAATCGAAGCTGAGTCGGAAGTTCTGGAAACCAGGAAATCCGACGGCGAGCAGATTGACAAATTGCAGATCCAATTGGACAGGCTGGACGAAGATACAAGAGAATTGATAATGTTGCGTTTTTATTCGGAATTGAGCTTCAAGGAAATTGCTGAAATGCGGTCGGAGCCTATAGGAACGACTTTGGCCAAGCTGCATCGGGGTCTCAAGAAACTGAGAGAATGTATGGAAGGCTAATCTTTTGAAAGCAAAAGATGAAAACCTGCGGGAATTGATTGAAAAATTCATGGACGCAAAGAACGCGCGAACATATCTGGAAGATATAGAAGCCGGCGAGCGGATTCTCAGAGAATGTCCTGCTCCCAGGCCTGATGATATGGTCCTGGCGAATATCAAGGCCAATATGTCTCTTCACAAGCTTCATCAAAGAACAGTCACTTTCAGGAAAAGAGTCTTCGAAGCTCTTGCTATAGCGGCTTCTATTGCCATCATAGCCATAATAAGTTTCAGCTCGATACTCGAGACTCCGCGCAATCCCGGAGGAGGTCCCCCTGAGCGGTCTTCCGTGGTACCTGCCGGTTGGTGGGTACATCAGGATACTGGATATGTAGATGTCATCAGCAACTTTGAAAATATCAGTACTCAGCTCGATCAAATGGCAGCAGAAGACTATGATGAAGATGCGTTTTACCTCGACGAATTCCAAAATCAGATAGAGCAGGTGAAAGATCATCTGGAGAATATGGATACCGAAACATATACGGCGCGAGAGTACAGCAATCCAGGCAGTATTCTCGAAGAAATAGAAAATCAGTTAAATGAACTGAGCGGCAGTTTTTGGCAGGATGATTACAGCAACGCCGGAGTTTATGAATAATATATTTGCAGGAACTTTACAGTGGTTTCTGGAAAGGTTAGTAAAATGAAATTATATAATAGAATCACTTTATTTATGGTTATTTTGGCAGTAGCGGCGTTAGTCTCTCTGCCAGCGAGTATTGCTCAACCTCCCGGTTCAGGGCGAGGTGGCCAACGAGCCGGCGGAGACAGAACGGGCAGAAGCGGGGATAGAGGAGACGGCAGAGGTGCTGCTGACAGACCCAACAGAGGCGGAGGCAGGGGCGATGTAGGTCCCGGCGGTAGAAGCGGCGGACGTGGAGGTCCACAACGGATGAGCCGGGAAGAATTAACAGATGCTCAGATAGATCGCATTCTGAAAGCGTACAGCGAGCGAGATCCCGAAGGCGCAAAGAGACTGCAGGAACAGCGCACTACAATGACCAGGGAACGTTTTCAGCAGGCTTTAACTATGGCCGCATGGGCAGAGACCTTCGCGGAAAGAGACCAGTATAGAGAGTACAATCGTATTCTTGAATTGTGTGAGAAGTGTATGCCTGACGAGGCAAAGGGAATAAGGGAACTGAGAGACACAAATTACGATCTATATAAGCAAAGGCTTGATTCTCTTCGTGACAAATATCGGATGATCTGGCCCAGGATTACAAGCCCAAGAACTCCGCAGGAGCTTGTACCCGTCATCGTTCGTGACTTTCAGCTGGGGAACAAGGAGAGAGAACTTTCCTGGCAATACGCCAATACTACCGATCCGGAAGATAAGGAAAGCATATTGGCCAATATAAGAGACGTAGTTTCTGCAAGATATGACCTGGGCGTGCAGCAGAGAGAAATTCAGTATAAGCAAATCCAGAAGGAAATGGATGCGCTTAAGACCAGGCTTGACGCAGAGATGAAGGCTGTCGAAAAAATGAAAGATCCTCAGGCTCGGGAGACTGGGATATCCTTCAGAGTTGATAGCGTTATAAGTCCTCGTCCCTGGGGTCAGCGTGGATTTCCGCAGTTTTTCTCCCCGCCGGAATATCCCGCGCCGGATCGTGCTTCATCTAATGATCCGAACTCGGAGCCCGACGCCCAATAGAGCTTGATTTTGTTAAGAATCCCGGTTTTTCATTTGTTCGAGCTTTGTAGCTTTCTTCAGGATTCTCTTTTCCTGGGACGTCAGACTGTGAATGCCTGACTTGTGGACCTTGTCTAAAATCCTGTCCAGCTCGACGTGCAAATTCCTCTGTTCGGCAATCTTTTTTTCCCACCTTCCTGTGCTGTACTTGAGCTTTATTCTCTCACGCCATGAGTTAGATAGAACGTAAATTGCTCCAGCCGCCATTCCGGCAAGGTGTGCAACTTCGCCTCCCTGGTTAAAGCCTCTGAAAAGACTCAGCATACTGATAATGCCCAAAATAACCGCAAGCACCCAGAAACGCATCGGAAATACGAACATAATAAGGATTATCGCATTTGGAAATAGAATTGCACCAGCCGCAAGCATACCTAATATGGAGCCGGACGCACCGACTAACTGTGCTGTTCTGAGCAATCCCAGTCCCGGATCAGCCAATATAGGATAGACTAAACCGCCTGAGGCACCGCAAATGAGATAGAAAATCAGAAATTTCTTGCCTCCCCAGATTCTTTCGAGCATAGGTCCAAAGAAAAACAGGACAAGCATATTGAAAAAGATGTGGCTTATATCCGTGGAACTATGCAGAAACTGGTAGGTTACTACTCTCCAAAGCTGCAAAGACGTCAGCGTATTTTCAGGCCAGACAGAGAACCATCTGTACATGAATTCACCGATACGATTAGGGCTCAGAAACATGGGGATGAATACCGCGACATTAATTATAAGAAGCCATTTGACTACCGGCGTGATACGCGGCAGGCTCATCTGCGGCGAATAGCGATACTGCGACTTAAAATCCGCCTGAGTATAATCTCTATCGTACAAACCCATAAAAAACTCTTCACAACTGATCCCAAAAAACGGCTACTTTCCAATTATATCATAAAGTCTCGCGAATTGTTCAATAATATTGTATTGCTAAAAAGATTAATTCGATTCATCTTTTGGCCTATGTTTCCATCGGCGATGCAACCACCAGTATTGAGTAGGATCTTCGCGGATAAAGTCTTCGATAGCTTTAGTGTATTCAGCCGTAATCCACTCGAGCTGCTTATCCTTATCAGCCCATTCCTCGGGCATTATTATGCGATTTACTTTCATTTCGAACTTGAAAAGATTGTCAATTCTCCTGCTGCACCCCACTACTATGGGCACGTTGCACGCCAGAGCGATTAAGCCTATGCTCTTGTATGTGCTCGCTTTTCTACCGAAAAAATCGACGAAAATCCCTTTTCTTCCCGCGTCCTGGTCTGCAATAAAGCAAAGTGTAGCTCCGCTTGCGAGGATTTGTTCCATATACTTCGCGGCACCTTTCTTGTCGAGTATCTGCTGGCCGTGACGCTTTCGTACGCCGTAAAGGTAATCGCTTATGAATTTGTTGTCCAGCGGCCTCGCTACGCCGTATATGTTGAATCCGAACAATCCCATCATATACCCGATAATCTCGAAGTTTCCGTAATGACCCGTCAGCATAATAAGGCCGCGTTTTACATGCATCATCCATTTTGTTCTTTCGGCTCCTTTACACATAGCATAATCCGACCAGTTATGTTTCCTGGTCAGCCGCGGCGTAAAAAGTACGTCCATCGCAAGCATTACGATGTGCTCGAAGCTTCGCTGACCCGTTTGCCAAATCCATTTTTCGTCTTTCTCGGGAAAACTCGCCCTGAGATTGTCCAAAGCTCTCTTCCTGCCGCGATGATAATGTTTCCACAACAAGCGTCCCAGAAGGCAGGCTGTATTGAGATTCGTCTTGATATCGAAAAAGGAAAGGAAAACTACCAGTATTCTTAACAGGACGTATGCGAACCAGTCTATTACAGGATTATGTTTTTTCCTTTTTTTCTTCTTTTTGCCGGATTTAGCCATAGGCCGTGATTTTAGACTTTAATCCATCATTGTCAAGTCTTTACGTACAAAGGCCTTTTCATAACCATATGAATTGGAAGGTAGGCGATTATTGCACTCCCTTTACGTTCATCTGAAGAGTATATACAGATGTGCCGGAAGTAATGAAAAGTGTATTTCTGTCTTTTCCACCGAAACAGACGTTGGCAGTCCATCCTCTTGCGACATTGATTCTCTGTATTTGCTCTCCTTCGGGATTGAAAACTCTCAGGCCGCCCTGCCCGGTCAGATAAATGTTACCCTGATCATCTATCGTCATTCCGTCGGAACCAAACCGGCAAATCAGCTTCTTGTCCGAAATTGAGCCGTCATCATTAATCTTGTATGAAAATGTCTGGTTAGCCCTCATATCAGCTACAAAAAGCTTTTTCCCGTCCGGTGTGCCGACTATCCCGTTCGGCTGCCGCATATCATCGGTAACAGCCTTCAATGTCTTCCTGTCTGGACTCAAGTAATACACCTGCTGTCCCCCCTCCTGCTGCACCTGGCGGCTTCTTTCCCAGTAATCTCTCGCGAACATGGGATCGGTGAAATATATAGCTCCCGTCACGGGAGAAATCCACAAGTCGTTGGGACCGTTCAGAAGTTTGCCCTCGTAGTCTTTGACCAGGACTGTGACTTTGCCGTCCTTATCAATCATCCAGAGTTGATTGTGCTCGTCGGCGCAGGCGTAGAGGTTTCCATCTTTGTCGAAGAAAAGGCCGTTGGCTCTTCCTGCGTTTTCGAGAAAAACAGATATCGAGCCGTCTTCGGCAGACCATTTATATATCCTGTTGTTGGGTTGGTCCGTGAAATAGATGTTTCCGTCTTTATCCACAGCAGGTCCTTCAGTAAACTGAAACTTGCTCTAAACCAGTTTCAACTCTGCTCCCTCGGCAATAATACTTTTCGGCGAGGACTCTTCCTTCTTTTCTAAACTTTTCTCGACACCATTTGGCTCGTTAGCAGGCTGAGGCTGTGCTCTTAGAGGCTGCATACATATAACACAAACGAGAAACAACAAGAACAAAAAAAGCGTCGCTGCAGGAAAAATCAGCTTCACGAGCATGCAGTTTGGCTTGCTTGAACGTTTTTTACAATTTTTGCTTTCCGGGAATTGCATTTTATTACCTCCAAAAACCTGGTAATCTTAAATAGTAACGATTCTTTCAAGATTATAAACCTGACTCAAACTCAAGAAATATAACAAAAAAGCATAAGAATTTCAATTACAAATCCTGTGAAGCACTCAGCCTCCGCTGATACTACTTGTGGAAAAAGGCAAATGATATTATGTTATTGTTGATGTATTGCTGTCTTTATGCCCGAGATGAGGAAAGAAAGGCAATACGATTAAAAGGAATTACCCTGGAGAAAAAAGGCATGAAGGTGCTGAAAATCTTATTCTGTTGGCTTGCGGTCTGCATTGGCGCGGCACCCTCTTCCACTTCAGATACGAAGTATAGTATCAAGTTCCAGCCCGGCAAAAAGGTCGGAGCCATCCAGAGTGACCTTATCAGGGAAGCATCAGGAATTGTCGCAAGTCGAAAAAACGCTCCGGTTTTATGGTTGCATAACGATTCCGGAAATTCTCCAAAGATATACGCAATCAATCCGAAAGGCGAGCTGCTTGGAGTTTTTGCGGTAACAGGCTCGCGGTGCCGGGATTGGGAAGATATCGCTATCGGGCCCGGGCCGCAGGCAAACATCGATTACTTATATATCGGTGATATAGGCGACAACTCTGCGGCCTATCCTTCTGTCCCCATCTAGCGGGTTCCCGAGCCGGTTGTGGATTCGAATAGCCTTGCCGCAGAACACCAGACAGAACCTGCCGAAAGGATCGAGCTTATCTATCCTGACGGTCCGAAGGATGCTGAAACGTTACTGGTGGACTCTGTGAACAGGGACATATACATAATTTCGAAACGCAATTTATTCAGCAGAGTTTATCTTGCGCCATATCCTCAATCGACNNNNGCAATACTTCCTTGGGGACTTGCCACAGGAGGCGACGTTTCACCTGACGGCAAATTAGTTGTAGTTAGAGGATTGACGAGCGCGTCGATTTGGTCCAGGCCTGAAGGCCGGCCTTTATGGAAAGCCTTCTCCGGAGATTATTCCACAATAGAGCTGATACCTGAGCCTCAGGGTGAAGCGATATGTTTCGACGCGACAGGTTCAGGCCTCTACACAACGAGCGAAAAATCTTTCCAGCCGATATACTATTTCCAGAGCTTGAATTCGAGAAAAGAGACGGACAGATAATAGAATAATCAGGCCTGTAAAACAGAAGGATTATGATTTACCTCTTTTGTTATTTCTTCTTTGGAAATTCATCACCTGATTGCCCGGGCAGCCTGATTGGAAAGTCACTCGGGAGCTCATAGGCTTTTGTAAATGCGCAACCTGTTATGGACCCGAGCTCGCAAAGCGCATCGTACATTTGTGCGGCATTTTTCTCTCTCGGACCAATCACAAGACCTGCTTCAATAAGAAAACCCAGTGCCCTGTCAAGATCGGGCATCTTCTTACTGAGTTCGGACTGAAACTTCTCGAGTTTCGCGAGTAATCGCGTTTTGTGATTCTCTTCGATTTCTTCTGATTTTGGGATTAAATCCCTGAGTTCCTTGATCAATACTCCGATTCGCTTAAGATTACCTTCTGAGAATTCAAAATGGAATGCGCTTTCGAGTGACATTTCAAAGGCATTCTCATAATATTTCAACTCTGCTTCTTTGGCCTGCTTTTGAATCTGTTTCTCCGCCTGCCGGGCCATATCATCGACAAGCTGTTTTATTATGTTTACGTCAGTGCTTGGCTGACCTGATAAGTCAGGTACCTCAAACGAATGTTTGCCTCTTTTCTCAAGGACTTTAAGCAAAATCCGAAGTTGCTGGACGGCTGCATGCTGCTCGTTTGGATGCACAGTTTTCAGATAAAGATAAAGTTTTTCCTTTATCTTCAAAGCCGCATGATTCCAGTCATCAGGAAGGGATTTCACAAATTCTTCGTCAAAATACATGTTATGTCCTAAATTACTATGTTTTCGTTTGCTCGTATTGACTGTTGCTCGTCTGATGGTAAGAATATACTCTCAACTCGACAAATGTCAACGCATAAAACATACAAAAGCAAATTGAAGCAAAACCCGAGTCATGATGCTTGAAATGATAGTTCCTGATGCCCGAAAATGTAAAAGTGTGCACATAAAAACAGCCGCTGTCCTCCTCGGAGCAGCGGCTTATAAAAAAGCGGGCGAGCGGATTCGAACCGCCGACGTCCAGCTTGGGAAGCTGACATTCTGCCACTGAATTACGCCCGCAAGTAGCTTTACGGTTAAGATTTCTACACCGATTCATAAATGGTGGGGTAAAAACCTACCCTGCATCAATGCGATGCGATAAAACAATCCATGTTTTTATCACATGTATTTTCTAACAATTCCATTTAAAAAAAGCAACATTTTTTCCATAACAGATGACAAACGATCCATGCATATGTATAATAACACCGAGCTTTCTTTAATCGCTGTCGGAATAGTTCGACACGTCAGACGAGTCAGACCGAAAACGAAACGAGCTTCACAACCTCAAATAAAGGACGTAAGAAGAAAGGCGGCATCTATGGACGTAGAAGCATTTATTTTATGTGACTGTGCAACGGACCAACAGGGAAAACTGAATATTCTCGGCGCTTTCGACAGGCTTTATACGAGGAAGATTCCCGCGATTCATCCTTTCTGCGCCGTCGCGGTTCGCCTGCGATTCTCCAAAATCGAGGAAGGCGAGCATACGATCAAGATCAATTTCATCGACGCTGACGGAAATCCCGCGGGACCCGTGCTGGAAAGGAAAATTTCCGTTACTGTGCCCGAAAACGACGATTCGTCGGCCCGCAACATAATCCCTGATCTCTGTCGGCCTGGTTTTGCTATTTGCGGGAATCTCAAAAGCAAACAGCGCCAACACGACTGAGAACATCCTCGGTGACTGGGAATTCACCATGGACATGGGCGATATGGGCGGAATGGGAGGCGGCGGAGGCGGAATGAATATAAAAATCAATTCTACCTTCACAAAAGGCGAAGACGGCCAGATTACAGGCACATGGATAATGTCATTCGAACAACCGGAAGGAATGGAAGGCGGGCCCGGCGGATTCGGCGGCGGAGATTTTCAAATGCCCACGTTTAAGATTGTTGATGTAAAAATCGACGGCCAGAAATTATCTTTTACCCGCAAAGCTGAAGGCGGCGATGCGGGCGGCATGGGTGGAATGATGATGCAGGACCGACAATTCACGGGAACTATTAAAGGTGACACGATTGAGCTTACCTCATCCACAGATTATGGTGACATGAATTATAAGGGCACTCGCAAAGCGGCGCCCCAGGTACTCCAAGGCGACTGGGTATTCACCATGAGCATGGCTGACACCGGCATGGGAATGGGACCTATGGAATTCACGATTAATTCCAAAATAACCAAGGATGCCAACGATAATTACTCGATGACATGGCAGCAGCAGATGACTCCTCCTCCCGGCGGTGGTGATTTCGGCGGCCCGGGCGGCGGCGGTTTCCCGGCACCGGATGTTAAAATCGAAAATATAAAGCTTGACGGTGATAAGCTCACATTCGTCCAGAAAGTAAGCTTTGGTGACATGGGTGGTGGTGAAGGCATGGAAATGACTTCTAACTTTGCCGGTACACTCAAAGGGGACGTAATCGACGGAAAACTCACAGGCACTGACAACGGCATGGGAATGCCTCCTATGGAATTCACTCTTAAAGGCAAAAGGAAAGCAGCAGAAAAAACTGCTCCGACGATAACTGCCGCTCCTGAAGGTCTCCTAGGAGACTGGGAATTCGTCACAACTTTCGGCGATATGGGAATGGAACTGAGAG
>JARRRJ010000094.1:0-2449 GCA_037380865.1 Sedimentisphaerales bacterium | reverse complement strand
CACTTTCAAGAAAGACGCCAGCGGAAATTACGCCTGTACATGGCAAGGTATACCGATGGAAGGTATGGGCGGTCCCGGAGGGGATATGCCGCAACCTGCAGTTACGATATCGGATATCAAGCTTGACGGAGATAAAGTCACCTTTGTCCAGAAGGTAGATCTTTCCGCGATGCAGATGGGAGAAATGGTATCCAACTACAGCGGCACTCTGAAAGGTGACAAAATCGAAGGTACCTTCACGAGTGATTATGGTGAATCGAAATCAATAGGAACCAGGAAAAATGCAGAAGAAGCGCCCGCTGCTTCTGCAAGGTGACTGACTGATTCGCAGCTTTTAGATTGTTACCTGCGACTATCAGTTATTCGTGCGAAGAGCATGTCCTGAGTGGAGCCGAATGGGCAGGCATTCGTTGTCGCGATGCACAAAAAGCAGGCACTCGCTTTCACGGGTGTGACAGCCTGAGCCGTCGGGTCTTGTTCTATTGCTCGCGTGAAGAGTGTGCGTCCCGGCAGTGACCTACTGTCACCATATCGACAGGCTCGATATTTTCGGGCAGCGATAGGACTTCGCTTATAGCCCCGTCGTCGAAAGCGCCCACGGAAACTGAGCCAAGGCCGAGCGATTCAGCCTGTAGGTGAATGTTCTGTGCGGCGTGGCCTGCTTCTACGTGGACATACCGTATCCCTCGCTCGCCGTAACGGCCTGTGGTCCGCGAAAATTCCGCCGCGATGACAATTGTAAGAGGCGCATCTGTGACGAACTTCTGCCCCCACGCCGCAAAGCCAATTTTGTCGCGAACGTCTTCTTTGGAAAGCTCCTCGATAGCATGTTTTTCCGGCAAATAGTGAAACAGCCCGTTCTTCGAAACCGCGAAAATTTCGAGAGGATACGTCGCTCCGGCGGACGGTATGTTTCTGAATTTACCCCCCTGCTGTTTTCCCTGTGCCGCCCATAGCAATTGTCCGATTTGTTCGAGTGACAGAGGTACGCCTAAAAACTGACGCTTTGATCTTCTGGAAATTATAGCCTGCTCGAGTGACATCGTGCCTTTCCTGTCAGGCTCAGGCAGTTTTATTACCTCGCTCATTTTAATCCCCCTATAAAATCTTCATCGACGAAAATGATTTATCAGCCACAGAATTAAAGTCAGAATTATCGACAATATTATACTGCTCGCTATCGGGATATAAATCTTCCAGTTGCGCGAGCCGAATTCCAGGTCGCCGGGAAGTCTAAACAGGCCGAATCTGCCCAAGACCATAATCAGCGCGCCCAGCACGACAATAATTAAACCCGCGAAAATAAGGATTTTACCGATTTGCTGCGGCCCTATGTCCATAAGTCCCCCTCAATTGTGTTCTGCCGTCATTCAGCTTAAAGATTCTTATGTATCCTTTCGTAGATGACCCTGGCTTCGTCCTGGTTTGTCCAGTAGAAACCTACGCTAATGGAAACTCTCGTCCACTCGGCAGTTTCTGCGCTGAGATAAACTTCGATCTTCTTATTATTCAGCGTTTTTGCTATAACCTCGCCTGAGAGGCCGTCCTGCTGGTCTTTTGTTACGGAAAACTTCATTTCGTCCAGCGTTGAAAGAACTGCTTTATATACTTTGTCGATAGGCGCATCCTCGACCCAGACTAAATCGCCCTTTGCGTTTGTCCAGGGTTTTTGAGGCGAGACGGGGCCTGAAGCACAGCCAAACAATGAAAAAACTACCGCTGACGCCAGAACACCCAAAAATGCTTTCTTTAACATAAAAAATCCTTTCAAAAACTAGCCCGTAAACACTAAAGTTTATAGTTATTCTCGTTTCGTGCAAGAGGCAATTCAAAAAATATTTCGCCTGTCAGTCCCGGACTTATTAATTAATTCATGACACAAAGAACGAATATGAAATATAAAGCCTATGAGGACTATTCAAAAGATACTTTATGCCATCTGATAAAAAGAGGCATCTTCGGACAAAGTTCCGTAAGAACCTTCCCTGCAAAAAAACTTCTTGACCGTTTATATGCTTTCGGTAAGACTATTGGCCATGTATGGAGTAAAATGTGATGTTTAACAGTACAAACGGGAAATACCTGAGTAAGTTATTTTTCTTAATAGAAACGGTTTGCAGAAATAAGGAAAGGAGATACAGCGATGGCGAAAGATATTAAGGAAGACGCAAGGCAAAAGGTTATAGAGGTTTTGAACAAGGCACGTGCGATGGAACTGCAAGCTATTTATCAGTATATGAACCAGCATTACAACTTGGACGATATGGACTATGGCGAACTTGCGGCCAACGTGAAGTTGATTTCAATTGACGAGATGCGCCACGCCGAGATGTTTGCAGAACGCATAAAGGAATTAGGCGGCGAGCCGACAACCGAAAAAGCCGCAAAGGTCGAACGCGAGCAGCCGATTGAGACAATCTTCCCCTTTGATAGTGCGCTGGAAGACGAC
>JARRRJ010000093.1:0-6373 GCA_037380865.1 Sedimentisphaerales bacterium | reverse complement strand
CCCTTCTTTGGCCATGGTGACTTCGGCGCCGAGGTTCCAGTCTTCGGGCTCGAGGTCACTGAATATCGGTACGTCCATAATATCAACTGCGCTGCACGGCACAGTTACCCTAACCGAAAGAGAGTCACCCACCTGGAGCGAACCGATATCGGCAGGTGTAATCGTCACAGTACAATCGTCGGGATTTATATTAGCTGCTGTCATAAGATTATTCACGGCGGCGCATACAGTATCCGCCGTAGAATCAGGAAGCACGGCAATCCTTGCTCCCATTCGTGCGGCGTTGGTTATTTGCTCCGCCTTGAGGAAAAGCCAGCCGTAGCGTATTGCGCCTAATGTCACTATAAGAAGCAGCGGAAATACGATGGCTACTTCAACTATCGCCAGACCTTTTTTGTTCTCGTTGTGTTTCCTTACCAGAGCCATTCCACTCCTGTTCTCCAGACTACAACGGCCGCGAGACAAACGCCGAAACAGATCGCAATACCATAGGGCATTTCCGATTCTTGGGACTGCATGTCACTTGCAGCTTGTTCGTCTGCTATCTGCAGTTTTGTCCCTCCTGCGGCGCAAAGCAAAAATGAATATAACGATATAAAGACACTTGTTAAAACGAGTTTCAGCTTTCCCTGCGCAATGGCTTTTATTAATGCCATCACAATTCCCGCGCATGCCACGCAGAGAAGCACGATCGCACTTTGCCTTAATCCCAGCCACGTCCCGATAGCGGCCATAAGTTTGGCGTCTCCTGCTCCTCCTCCTGCAAATACAAACAAAAGCACGTAAGGCACACCCAGCATCAGGCAGGCAAGAAAAGCTTCGCCAAATCCTGATAAGCCGCCATTTATAAAAGAAAAGACAAGACCGCTTATGAAAAGCGGAAATGTAAGAGCGTTAGGTATTCTCCTGCTTTTCAAATCGCTGCATGCCGAAGCCAGTGAGGCGCATATTACGGCGCCCCACTGGATTACGACCATGTTTTCATTTGTAATGTGGAACACTGTGAGAATTCCCCCCAACAGAAAGACTGCTATTAATAAGCTGATAAAGCTGTATCTGTTGCGGCGAAATGAGTGTTGACCCACTGACCGATTGAGACAACCAAACCGATTGTTCCGGCAACAATGAGACCCAGGATAATTGCATATTCCACGGTCTCAAGTCCTCTTTCGTCCTTTACAAATTTTGCTATTAGATTCTTCATTTTTCACTCTCCCGCCAAAAAAATTAACTGGTTACTTCAATTACGTCACCGCAACTATTCGGAAAGACGTAATAACAATACTTTTTTAGAATTAGTTTCTCTGAATCCTTACTTATAAGAGGAAGCGACAGGAAGAATTCTTTCTTCGTGTTATCGTGCGATCTCTTCCGTACGAGAAATACCCCCCAAATTTTTTTAAGTCACGCTAAATGACAAACATCACAATCTACAAGCCATTTGTTTTTATGATGATTGTCACCTCCTTCGAACTTGAAAATGAATTTTAGCATTTTTTAGGATCAAAGTCAAGCAAAATATAGACATTTATCTGAATTTACCGAACAAATTGGCTGCAGACGTAACAGGATGTGATTTTATAGGAACCAGCATGTCCGGTGACATAATTTCAATCGTAAGAAATAATCGCTTTTAGGAAAAGTCAAAAGCCGGGAGTAAGTGTAAAATCATTTTTTACTTTCCATAGTATGAATGAGGCTCGTCGCGCTCCCGTACGAAAAGAGACTTCATTGCAGGCATTGACAAATAAAGTAACTTGACTTTAGCGTGGCAGATGTGTTATAATTATATGTGATACATGTTTCACTTAACGGAGGCACGAGGTGAAGAGAAATATCAAACATAATTATGAATACAGGCATCGTTATCGCGGAATCGGACTTGTCTGGACTCTTGTCTTTCTGATGTTAATAATCCTGGTGGTTGGTTTATCTCTCGATACAGCCAAGGTCGCGCTTGTTATGCATCAGTTGCACAACGCAGCGGATGCCGGTGCTTTGGCAGGCGGACCATGGGTTCGGAGAGACCAATATCAGGCGCGCGTGCTGGCACAGGCTATAGCGGCGGAGAACTTCGCTGACGGAGAGCAGGTTCTCCTGGATCTGAATTTAAATAACGATCCCAATGGTGATATTGTAATAGGAAGATACACATACAACAGGGATACAGAGACTTCCTCATTCACTCCTTTCGATCCGTATTCGCCGGAGCCTGTACCCGTGAACGCTTTGGCTGTTATTGCCTCGCGTGACGAAGTCAGCCGTGAAGGTCACCTGCCCAGCAGGAATGTGTCATTGAATTTCGGACCGATTGCAGGTGTGCATAGTCTCGCGGTTGCCGGGTACTGGCAAGGCAAAAGGGGACCGTACGCAATTGCTATTACCGGCGGCGGCGTAGGCGCTGGCCTGGTTTGTCTCAGAAGGGACCTGACCGGGCTTCATGTTCATGGAACATCGACGCTGACTGTCAATAACCTGACTGACTCGTTCGACGAAGGAGGCATACAGGTAAATTCTTTCGATGACGAATTGTGTGTCACGACAAATGGTACTCCCGAGATAATTGCGGATATAATGAACATTTGTGCAGACGGTTTCACTCAAAAAGGAGATTTTACATTTCCGCCGGAACCTGATATGTACGTGAATTTGCGTCAGCCACCTATACCTGATCCTCTCGCATGGATAAAGGATAATCCTCCGCCCAGAGGAATGGATATGGGAAGCATACGCATTACAACTGCCGGTCAAATCCCAGCGACACCTATTCCGGCGGGTTACTATTCAGGAGGACTGGACCTTAATTCGGGTACGGAAGAAAATCCTATCAGACTTGGGTCGGGTATCTATGTACTTGGCGGGCAAGGTCTGAGCATAGGTGCAAATGCCGTTATACAGGCAGATCCGGAAGGCGTGTTCTTTTATATCGCCGACGACGGGATTTGTGATATCCAGGGAGGAGCGGTGGTTACTGCAACTCCACTTCGGGATGGTCCTTATGAAAATATCATTATCGCGCAGGACTATCGGGACTTGAATTGCGCGAGCATTATAGGTGGTCCCGGTTTCATGCTGGAAGGCTCGATGTATTTTCCTCAGCATGTTGTGGACCAGAAGCAGAAAACCGATTTCGCGCTTATACTGGGCGGAACAGGCGCCGTATTCAATAACCAGATTATCGCTGATTCTGTTTATATTCCCGGCACCTCCGATGTAAAGATAAACTATGATGGACGCAATCCGGCACCCATTACAAGAGCGTACCTCGTCGAGTAGCCGAGAGTATCAGCCGGATTCAATAGGGAAAAGTACAATATTATAGGACAGTGTTTTTGAATGTTTTGTTTCAAATCCTGATTTGTTTGCGTAACTTTGTTCAAGTCATTTTTGTAAAGTCCTATAAAGAAGCGAAAGACAACGTTTCTAAAGAATCTCAGGCATAGCCTATGGATTTTTTTCATTGAGAGAAGGTTTTTCTCTTGACATAAAGTCTTCGGTAAATATAAGAGGTTATAATTTTCCTTGCTGTGCTAAAATCCGGTGAAAATTCGGAGATAAGAATTGAAGAGAGTAATAGAGCTGATATTAACAAGGACAGAGCCCCTGAGCAAACTCTGGCTCCGGGACCTTAAAATCGAGATGCTTGCGTCGCTGCGCACTCATTCCCTATTTACCTGCATTGTACTGTTATACATGGCGGCTTGTGTCATTGTCGCGCGAATCTACGGCGTTTCAGATAAAGTGTCGCTTTTCTTATACCTCAATAATGTCTGCATAATGACTGCCTGGTTCTTCATCCTTTTTGTTATAGGACATTCGTTTTATATAAGATATTTTGTCAGGCCTGACAATTTCAAAGAATATCTTGTTAGTGATTTGCAGACAAACTATTTGAATGCGGAGCACTTGTGCAACATGTTCTTGATGGTGATTTTAGTGTCGACTTTTATGTCTGCATTCACGTCTTTCAAGATTATCATGCCTGTCATTCATCCTTTTTCCTGGGATTATACATTTGCGAAAGTAGATGCCTTCATTCACGGCGGCGTTGAGCCCTGGCGTTTGCTCCAGCCTGTGCTGGGTCACCCGATAGTTACAAGCACATTAAATGTTTTTTATAATCTCTGGTTTTTCGTGATGTACGGCTTTCTGTACTGGCAGGCATTCAGCCTGCGAGACAGGAATTTGCGGATGCAGTTTCTTCTAACATTTGTCCTGCTCTGGATTATTGTTGGCACGATAACCGCTACTATTTTTTCTTCTGCCGGACCCTGCTATTACGGCTATGTTGCCCCCGGAGAGAATATTTTTCGTCCTCTTATGGATTATTTGCATTCTGCGAGACAGTCTTTTCCAGTCTGGTCTCTCAATACGCAGGATATGTTATGGCAAGCTTACGATGATAGTCAGATAGGCCAGGTAAAGGGAATCTCAGCTATGCCGAGCATGCACGTATCTATCGCGTTGCTTTTTGCCCTGACCGGCTGGCGTGTAAATCGCATTACAGGAATAGTCTTCAGTGTTTTCGCGTTTATAATTATGATAGCCTGCATTCATCTCGGGTGGCACTATGCTATTGACGGCTACGCGGCTGTTATTCTAACATTGCTTACGTGGCGGATCGTAAGCCGCATTCTGAACAGACCAGGCTCTTTTTACGCTACTGAAGCAGACGCTTTTGACAATCAAAATTGAGATGCCATATAGGCTCAGTCACACGCTTTTCAGAAAGGAGTCGCAAGAGCCGACTCGAACAGACGACTTTATACCCGACTCCGTCTAATAAATTCGCAGAGCCTCCGGGAATACAATATGCCGCGAGTACCTTCCTAAGTAGCAAAAGAGACAGAATTTTGAAAAAACTCTAACTTTCTCTTGACAAGAAGCCTGGCAAATGGTATAGAAATTATAGTGGACTTGATGTAGGATAATCCACTAAATTAGAGCTGTTTTCTACAAAACAATGTGTTTTTTTGATGAAAATGGTCAACGCATGTCATAAATAGCAGTTTGTTGTGGATGAGGCTTAGATTCGGAATAATTGTGGAGGTTTTTTTAGAGTATTAAATATTAATGTGCAGGACCAGGCGGTCTCGTATATTTGGAACCTCTAATAATCGCACTATTGCGGATTGTCAGAGTCTCTTATATTATTTGTAGCATTTGTTCTTTCTACCTTGTGACGATTTGAGCAGATGGAAATGCGCATTTAGTGTATTGTCGTGTTTTTTACTCTAAAAAGGAAGGAGGTGCAACAATCAAATATCAATTTTGCGTGCGATTATGTTTTGTCAAATGGTAGGGTTCATAAGCGAAACAACCTATCCAGTTCTTATTGTTTATTTTGCGAAAGGAGAGTTTACATGTCTAAAAGATTAATCTTCTTAACCTGCCTTGTTATTTTGTGCTGCGCAACAGCTTCGACTTATGCTGCAGACGCTGATATACCCAAAATGGGTCTGTCGCCTGTAATTGACGGCGAATTGGAGATGGTGTGGCTCCTCTGCGAGGAACACCCGTTGACAAGCTATGTAAGCGGTTCCACAGACGCTGCGGACTGCTCAGGAACCTGGCGGGCCTGTTGGGACGATGAGAACCTCTATGTTTTCTTCGATGTAAAGGACGATGAGCTCATTAGCGATTCCACAGGCAAGTATGACGATGACAGTGTCGAGGTTTTTGTTGATATCGGAGATGATGATGAAGCAACCTATACCGCTGGTGCAAATGACTACCAGTATCGTTTTGCGTGGGACGCTACAGAGCCCGCAGTCGGGATGGATCACGGCGATACTACGAACGGCATCCTTTTTACTATGTTGACCAACGAGACCGGGTACACTCTTGAAGCAGCACTTCCCTGGAGCCTTCTTTTCCAGGGCCAGGGCGGTCCAGCCGTCGGCGATCTGATGGGATTTGAGATGCAGATTAACGACGATGACGATGGAGGTACCAGAGATACGCAGCTTTGCTGGATTGCAACCACCAACGATACATGGCAGAATCCGAGTCTTATGGGTACTGTAACTCTGTCTGTCGGTTCAGTCAGCGAAGCCGTATGGCCTTATCCCCCCGATAAAGCCACTGATGTTGACAGGGATGTGGTGCTCACCTGGACGCCGGGTGCCTCTGCAGCGACACATAATCTGTTTTTGGGCACTGATTTTAACGACGTAAATGATGCTACAATTACAAATCCGCTCAGTGCTAATTCCATCGAAGCTCTGGATGTAAACAATTTTAGCCCCGGCAGGCTGGAATTTGACACGACTTATTACTGGCGTGTCGATGAAGTGAATGCTCCATCAACTCCGGGAACGTTCAAAGGACAGGTTTGGAGTTTCACGGTCGAACCGTTTGCCCGCAAAGTTCC
>JARRRJ010000092.1:0-7199 GCA_037380865.1 Sedimentisphaerales bacterium | reverse complement strand
AGACCGGCGATCTCATCTGGAAAGCTCCCATGCCCGATATAGGAAAAAACGGTAACAGGGATGGCGGGTATTCATCGTTTATTATCAGCAACGGCGGCGGAATGAAGCAATACGTCAGAATGACAAACCAGGGACTGGTCAGCGTCTCGACAGATGGAAAATTCCTCTGGGGGTACAATAGAATAGGCAACAGTGTCGCGACCATTCCGATTCCCGTAATAGACGGGGATTATGTATTCTGCGCATCAGGTTACAATACCGGAGCAGCTTTGCTGAAACTCAGTCCCGAAGACAACGGCGTGAAGATGGAAGAGGTTTATTTCCTCGAAGGAAAAGTTTTCCAGAATACTCACGGCTGTTTCGTCGAAGCAGACGGTTACATTTACGGCGGCAGCGGACACAACCAGGGCAGGCCAACCTGCATCGAGATGAAAACAGGAAAAGTCATGTGGCAGGAGAGACAGCCGGGACAAGGCTCCGTCTGTGTTTTGTACGCTGACGGTCACATATACTTCAGATACGAGAACAACCTCATGGTCTTAGTCGAAGCAAACCCGGAAAAATACACAGTGACAGGCTCGTTCACACCACCCGAACGTCCCGGAGCAACCAAACAGGCATGGGCCCACCCGGTAATCTCAGACGGAAAGCTATACCTGAGATACGCCGACGTTTTGATGGTCTATGACGTAAAAGCAAAATAGCTTTTGCTTGGAGGCTCTGACAAAAGGAATCGTATCGCGGGCATCTTGAGCATTCTTTTTGTTAGAGCTTATTAATCTGGGGCTTATTCGGATGCATTTCAGTGCAATTTATAACGTCTAATTTACTATTGTCGTTTGTTTTGATATTGACATTTTCGAACCTCCAGCCTTTGGCGTATGAGATACTTCCCGCAGACCTCGCTGCGACATCGAGGTCACGTACAATAAAGTTATCTATTATCGATTCTTTTGTTCCGGCAGCCGATATTGCCCTTGAAGCGCCTGTCGCTTTGACACGCGAGATATGCACGTCCCTGAATTTTGGAATGCCTTTTTCGGGCGGCTCGACTTGCATTAACATTGTTTTCCAGTGCTTCGGCACATTGTTTATGTCGTAACCTTCGGGCAGTGACGAATAACTATAGCTCGGATTCCAGTTCATCGAGACTTCAATCACAGTACCGACTCCGTCCATTTGAATATCCTGGAGATAGATGTCTTCGACAGTGCCACCTCGCGTTCGTGCGGATTTGAATCTCAGACCCACTCCTGTTCCCTGTGCCTTGAGATTTTGTGCAAGCAAGTGCCTGATACTTCCAGAAGTTTCGCTTCCGAAAGTCACGAGTCCGCCGCCTTTACGTGAGATACAGTCTCGGATAACTACATACTCAGTAGGCCGATTGACACGAAGACCGTCCCAGTCCCGACCGGCCTTAAGGCAGAAATTGTCATCGTTACAGTCGATGTCGCAATTCTGTACAAGGATGTAAGTCGATGAGTCAATATCGATTCCGTCTGTGCTTGGGCCGCTGCCACCTACGTTGTTGCGTATTACAACGCCATCGACAGTGACATATTTCGAGTAAAGAATATGTACCGTCCAGAAGCCGGCCTGCTGAAGGGTAATTCCCTTTATAGTGACATTGAAGCAGTTTTGAACCAATACAGTGCGCGGCCGCTTGCTGTCGTAATCAACAATCCAGCGAAGTCCTTTCGGCTCATATTGTCTGCGCAGCGCCCAATAGCTGTCCCAAAAAGGTTTTCCCTGTGCATTGACAAGGCCTTCTCCAGTAACTGCCGCGTTGTCCTGGTCGATGATATTTATCAGAGCGGCCGGCCACTTAAGCTCTATCCCTGCTGCGCGGGTATCGATTTCAGGATAATCATTAATATCCTGGCTGCCCAGAATTGTTACGCCCTTATCTATGCGTAAATTTACGCCTTCCTTGACAAAAATCGAACCGGTAAGATACTGACCGGGCTCGAACGTAACAATACCGCCTCCATTGGCGGCACATGCATCTATCGCAGCCTGTATCGCTTTAGTGGCAAGAATTTTGCCGTCATTCGCCGCGTTATAATTATTGACACTGAAAACCTCCTGCTTATCGGGTATTGTTTTAGCGCCGACTTCCTTGGTCCATTTCTCCATGGGAATTGTCTCAGTAGAAGAGCTTGCAAAAAGAATATTGTTAACACTTAGTAACAAAGCTAAAACGCAAGTAAGCTTAATTATTTTCCCCATGTTTATATAGCAGGATGTATATATTCCACCGTGAAAATTTGTGGCCTGGCCTTTATCTTCCAAACCCGACATTTCGTCTTCCAGTCAATCAGTTAACATAATTTCTTAGATTATAAAAAAATGATTTTACCAGACAAATATTGATTTATCAAGAACTTCCAGATTCAAACACGGGGCTTTTCTGACAAATTTCACCGAAGCGAGTCCTCGGGGAGCTATAAGAAATATTCATTGTTTCTTCGGACCAATAATCTATTCATTCAATTTCCACTAGTGACTCGACAAGCTCCTGTATTTGTTCGTCGCTCATTTTTTTATTGGCAGATAAGCTTAGAACAGTTTCGTCGGGCATGACAATCATCCTGGTAAATCTTTCTTCGCTCAGATTTTTTATGTCGAAAATTTCGGGATTTTCATCGGCCATACTCTCGAGAAAATATTGAGCATATAAACTACCATTCGGATGTGTATATAATTTAGCGCCGCGAGGAGTTTCGAGAACAAGCTGCTGGTTGGGTATCCATATCATTCTTTTCATATCAAAAAGCTCTCCCTGGGCAATTATGATTGTGTTTCCGTCATTACCTTTTATGCCGATCATAAAAACTTTTGCTCCACTTCCAAGAGGATCATTAGCCTTTATCTTATGCATATTCACAATCCAGGGGAGCCTTTCGATTGCATAAGCTGTTTTATTCAACTCGTTACGCATATCCTCGTCGGTGACTTCTTCGTACTCAACAGTCCCATAATTCCGTGTCACTGTCTCGACCTGGTATCCATCGGGCACCTCCGTGCTGAAAGCGGAAGCATCAAGGTCAAAATCAAACTCGAATTCATCCATAAAAATTGTCTGACCTGCTGTAGGATGCTTAAGCTCTATTTCAACGGGCAGCTTCGTTTCGGAATCAACCCATACGGTAAAGTCGTTATATTTATTCGGCATGTGCCTGAATCCATACAGAAGTCTCCCTTTCTTCTTTTTGGTCCCGAGTCTTTCTGTAGATTCCTGATCGAATCTCTTGACCATATCAATTATGTCAGGATCCCTTCGAGAACCGAATCCAACGAGCGTTGTAACAACAGCTTTCTTCTCTTTGGGATAGAGCTCCACAGTGACTGGATCCTTATCTCGCATATCGATAATATGAATGGTACCGTCTTCAAGTTCCTGTCTTCTTTGCTGAAGGTTAAGATGGTACACGTTCATAGTTGGGTATTCAGGACCCTGCTCCCGAACGACTCTCTGCCTGCATTTATATCTCGTATGATTATTCATTTGCTCTACTACTTCAGCCCAAAGTACATTTGATTTACTGAATTGTGAATTGATTATTAACATTACAATTATTATCGCCGCGGCTGCCGCTATTTTGCTTATCGGATTTTTCATGATTATTCTCCATGCATTCGGCTGCGTTTGAGCCGATTGTTTATTGCTAAGTTTTGCCTGCGCGCCGGAAATTCTGTCATGGACTCTTTTGTCCAGGTCCGCACTGGCTTTCAGATGCATTTTTTTAATTAACTTGGTTATATCTTCTGCAGGTCTCATTTTCATACCTCACCATTTAACATTGACCGCAGTTTGTCCATGGCGTACCGGTAACGCCCCTGTACGGTATTGATTGAAACTTTCTGCTGCGCAGCGATTGAGCTGAATTTCTGGCCGCTGTAAGAATGCAGGATTAAAACTTCCCGCTGCTCGAATGGAAGCCGCTCCAGCGCCCGGCTTAACTGCCGCAATTCTTCGCTGAAAATAGCCCGATTTTCCGGGCTGCTCGAATATTCAGGCCGTTCCGTCTCATCGAGATCTGCTGCCTGACGCATTCTGCCTGCTTTTATCTTGTTGCGGGCATTATTCGCGACACAAGTTGCCAGGTAACTTCTGAGACTTCCAGTCAGTCGAAACTTCTGCGCCGATTCGATAAAAGAGACAAAAACATCGTGCACAACGTCTTCAGCCAGATTCTTATCAATTAAAAGTGCGGCTGCAAGCGTAACTAAATCGTCCTTGTACTTTTCGTAAATAGCCTGGAGCGCATCGCTGCTGCCGCGATTAAACTTCAATATTAGAAGCTTGTCTTCAAGCATCCAAAAGTACCTTTCATCAATTCAGTCTGTCGGAATCCTGACACAGGACAATCGATTATCACTTATATAACAACTCAAAAAGGTATTTTAGTATAAAAATAAAATTTCTGCTATCCGTGCTCCCTTAAGTACGCTTTAAATCTTAATTATATGAAAATGGCCGGATACAATATTTCCGGCCTGCAATTCATTTCGTATTATACGTTTGGTCTTCTATTCGTCCAGCAGTCTGCAGCAAAATCCCCAGGAGCCGCCTCTATTTTGGACTTTTATCACAACCTGGTTTATACCTTTTTTGAAAGTAACAGGGACATGGTCGTTATCTATCACCGTACCGCGGATTACCCAGTTCTCGTGTACTAACTCACCATTCAGCCAAACCTTAACACCATCGTCCGAACCGATACCCAGAAATCCTTCTTTTTCTTCGGGCATATCTATCTGAGAGTAAAGATAGGTGACCAGATACCAGTTTTCATTAAAACTCGTAAGGTCAATGGTATTGTACTCACTCTGTAATAGTGACCATTCATAATCTTTTTCGTCAAAGGTCTCTACTGATTCAAACTTTGACACGTTCATCTGGTCAGTGTCAAAATAATCCTTTTGGGTTTCCTCAGCAGGAAATAATGTATCACCGCGAACCACTATCCGTATCGGGTCAAGAACGAGCCACTTTTTCATAAATTCGCCCCGTCTGGGATTATTATATGTCACTGCGTCCAAATCAACACCTGTCTTCGATATAGTCACACCGCCCGAAACCGGACCGACACTCATCGATATAAATCCAGTCATAAGCCAGCGACGAGGTTCATTCTCCGTTCCTATTTGTTCAGCCTTCATTACGACACCGAGCTCATAATACTGCCCTTCAAATTCCACAAACATTTTACAGGGGCAAAGAAAAGCTTTCGAATCCGGGTCGGTTTTTGGCTGAGCCGGTCCGACTGAGATTATATCGAGCAGGTTTGCGCCTATAAATGCCTGCTCAACCAAAAAATCAGGTGCCGCAAGGTATAATTGTCCTGCCCGGGTAAAATTTTTTGCGACAACCGCTTCAAAGAACTGACGCACAATTTCATTTACCGCTTCCTCATCAGTCATATCGCCCTGCAATAGACCTGCTTCAACATCAGTCATATCAAAAACCAGCGCATCAGCAGGAATTTCCCCTTCAAGGCTGAACATCGCAGGGTCAAACTCCTGATTATAATCGAAAAACTCAGTGATCTGTTCGAGTTGAAACTTTCCTTCTGTTAATTCGAATTTTTCAATTTTTTTAACCAGGCTGGTCGCCTGGTCAATGTACAGTACTTTTTTCCAGCTTTCCGAGACACTGCCCTGCGGATAAGTTACCGTAATCAGAATTGGTTTATCTTTTTCTAAAGGTACGTTAACATCCAATATTAGCTCGCCTTTTGCCTCTTGTTGAGAAAGCCTTTCGACAAGACCTCTCGGCTCAATCTGGGAAACATCGAATCCAAGAACACAACTCGGATTACCGTACCCTACAATATGCAGATTATATCTTGCGAGCCACGCTTCTCCATATCCAATGCCTCCTGCAATGGTCAAAGAGCCGACCGGCTCGCCGCAATTGGGAGTGGTAAATCTCACTTTGTTAATATTTCCATACATATCGAATTGGAGCCAGGTATCTGTTGTTCTGTTCTCTTGGCCTACCATTCGACTCGTCTTTATATGCAGAGAACTAATCGTGTTATAAGCTTCTATTGTATCCTGCAGAGCGTATGCTGCGGGAAACATACTATTTGTTGTGTATAAAAATATTCCAGCTGTGATTATTATCACCGCGGCTGCGGCTAATTTCGTTAAATTATTCTTCATGATAAACTCCAAGAAAAAATGCTGTTTCGAAGGTGTCGATTGAGCTAATTTTTTGGAGAAATTATCTGAAGTGTCCTTAGCGATCTTTTGGATATCGTCCGGTACTTTTTCGGTGCCTAAGTTTTTCAGGATGTTTTCTATTTTTTCGTTATTCATTTTTCGACCTCTATTTCATAAAGGTGAGATAATTTGTTTTTTAATGATGCGAGCGCTTTCGAGACGTGCGACCTTGCGCCTGCATTAGTGCATTGCAGCTTTGCTGCAATTACATCGTAATCCTTTTGCTCGAAATATCGCAGAACTATCGCTGTGCTTTGCCCGGCGGGAAGCAGGCTTATTGCTTTTCGCAGCTTTGCGGCCAGCTCAGCCTGTTCAATTCGCTCGCGTGAGCCTGCGTTCTCAATGGCAGGATTACTCGGCAACTGGCCGTTTTTGCCTATCCTGTTTCGCCATGCTTTTGAATTGGCAGACAGCGCGATTCTGTAAATATATCCGCCTGCTTTTTTGCCTTCGAGCTTTTCTGCATTCTTCCACATGAGAAGCAGTGCATTCTGCATAGCTTCTGCGAAAAGCTCCTTATCGCCTGTAAGCTTCCAGAGCACAGCCGGAAGGAACGCTTCGTATTCCGCCCGGACCCTTTCGAATATCTCCAATCGCTCAGAATGCTTCATTTTGTCAAAATGGCTCCTGTCTTCAAAATAACGAGCATGCCCAGTTTCTATACTATAATAACTCGCGCGCAGCACTTCTGTGTAAAAGTTTTTCAGAAAAATAGCGCGATTCTCGTGCTTCGTAGCGAGTACTTCGCAGAGTAGCACATCGCACCCTGCTTTTTAAACTTTTGCTCACTTTAGTTCACTTTTATCTTATTTCCCCTAACCTCATTTTTGGCTTAGTTTTCAATCAAACACGCAACACCCTTTTTAAAAAAATAAAAAATTCTGAAAAAATTTTTATTTCAGTTAATACAAGGACTTAGCGATTTTCGAAAAGGCAAAAATGTCAAGGAAATCAATCATACACGCAAC
>JARRRJ010000091.1:0-7804 GCA_037380865.1 Sedimentisphaerales bacterium | reverse complement strand
CGCATGGTTATATAAAGCCTGAAACCACGTTTTCTATCGTGCTCGGAGATGACATGAAAGGCAAAACGCTCTCATTTGTTGCCACGCACAAATGCAGTCTGCACGGAATCTGGCAGCATTATGTTAACGTTGAAGTGGTTTAGAGCCGACGCCAAAAGAATTGCGCGGTTCAGTGAATAATTCGTGCGGCTACTCAGTACGCACGTATGTGTCGCTGCGCGCTTTTTATCTCTTTTGAATTTTCACTTCTTTTGTAACGCCTAAGGCGTCCCAAAGGGAGAGTGAAAACGGAACTGCCTTAGGCATCCCTTCGGGACTGCAACGTCCCGTTAATAGTCAGCGGATACAAGAGCGTATCGCTGAATCCTGCGCCTGTTAATGTGAGACTTGAGCTGACTGTTTTGCCGGGAGGTAGCGGATTCGATGAAGTATAGACGCACGGCCGTGCGTCTATACTGTGCGCATGTTCGCTCCGGCCCCTGTTGCTTTTCAATGCCGTCGATTCCCTGTGTGCCGCTGCTACTCTGCGCAGTAGCTGCGCTACGAAGTACGAGCGGCGCTTGTGAGAGCTGATTTTTGACCAATTTTTTCATATTTGCTCCCAGCGCAGATTCATTCCGGTCGAATTTATGCCGATAGACATTATGAAGTGACTAAAGTGAGCAAAATTGCCTAAAGCGACCAGAAGTTATTCTTGTAAGCTTCAGACACTTTTAACTCAAGAAAGGAGAGCCAGGATGTCTAAGCGGCTTGTTTTAACTGTAATGCTAATTATTATCAGCCTGAGTGTTGCCGGCTGTTTCTCTTCCTACCCCAAGGATATAAAATACTTTAAGATGCCTTACGAGGTCAACACATCTACAAATACTTATGTTCTGCAGCCTCCGGATGAGATAGAGATATTATGCAGCAAAGTTCCGATAATCAACCAGCAGCGTCAAAGAATCCGTCCGGATGGAAAAATAAGTTTCGAGGACATCGGTGAGATAGAAGCGGCCGGAAAGACTCCGGCGCAGCTTTCCGAAGACATCCGTCAGAAGGTTATGGAGTTATATAAATTAACAGGTGAAAATCCTGTCGATGTGAGAATCTATTCATATCAAAGCAAAGTCTATTATGTGCTTGGCCAGGTGAACCAGCCGGGACCCAGAGTCTATACCGGCCGTGACACGCTTCTCAAGGCCATCAGCATGGCAGAACCCAATCCGATGGCCTGGATCGAGCGCATCCAGATAATAAGACCTTCGAAAGATAAGGATGTCAGACCTGCTGTCTTCGAGCTGAATTACAATCGCATGATGGCACATGGTGACACAACCAAAAATGTCCTGCTCCAGGAAGGTGATGTGATATTTGTGCCGCCTACAGTATTGGGCTGGATGGCTCTGAAGGTCGAGGAAGTTATAAGACCGATCGCAAGAGCATTTACAGGAGCCTATATTGTCAGGCGCGGAATGGACACTAACAGATATTACTAATATTGTGCAGAATGCATTGAATCCATTCCGGTGAATCTGCGCCGGGCTTACTGAGAATTTGCAGGCCATACGGCTTAGGTTATTTTTGTTTTATATCATATGCCATTAAAGTGGCACCCCTTCGAATATACAGCCGACGATTGCAAATAACAGGGTGTGCCCAATGCTCGCCGGTTCCATCTTTAATTTGAAATTTGCTGACTATCCCAAATCCCTCCGGCGAAGGCTTAACTAATGCGAGATTCCCTTCTCTTTCCTCGTAACAATAGAGCATTTGATCAGCGTAAATAATTGATCCTTTTCCAATCCACTTATGGTCGTACATAACCTGTCCGGTTTTCCAATCGAGACAAACACAGTTTCCGTTGAGATTGTTATGCCAGCTCGAACCATAGATATAACCATCATGCAAAATCACTCCGCCATGATGACAATCCAGCGTTCTGTCTTCCCAAAGAAGGCTGATTTCGCGTCCGTCTTCAGAGAGTTTCAGCGCAATCCCTGCATGGTCATACCCGCTGGTGACGTAAAGCTGTCCATCGTAATAAACAGGAGTTATCGCATGCTGTATTAATGTGTTGATTTTCTCTTGTCTCTTGTGATTCTCGACATAAGGATACACCCAAAGTAATTCACCCGTTTTCGGATCTGCTCCGATGATGTTCATCCCTGTTAAAGTAACGATGATATCCTGTGTCCCTCGCCTGATTAGCATTGGAGAAACATACGCGCTCTGGTCATCGATACTTTGGCATTCCCATATAATTTCGCCTGTATGCATATCAAATGCGACCATTGTAGTTCTTTTGCCGCATGGTGTATAAAACACTTTGCCGTCAAAAACCAACGGCGATTCTGCTATGCCAAACTGATGGCATTTTCCATGGAACAATTTATAACCGTTTATTTTCCATTCGATCATTTGCTTCTTAATATTGATACAAACTACTTCCCCGGTCCCGCTTATTACGTATAAAAAGCCATCGTCGATAGTCGGGCTCGAACGCGCCCCGAAATACATTTTACTGGCTGAGCCGTAATAGACTTTCCATTTTAGTGCCCCGGATAAATTCAGACAGCTTACGAATTCCTTTTCATCTTCTGTGCCAGTTACAAAAATATATCC
This sequence comes from Sedimentisphaerales bacterium, assembly GCA_037380865.1. Classification (GTDB taxonomy): domain Bacteria; phylum Planctomycetota; class Phycisphaerae; order Sedimentisphaerales; family Anaerobacaceae; genus JAFGPS01. The sequence goes on along the minus strand of JARRRJ010000091.1, from coordinate 5,200 downwards.
GCCGGCCAGAGAAGGTGAAGACCAGCCTTTTCCCGCTCCCTGATATTTCCAAAGCAATTTTGGCCCGTCTTTAGGCCAGTTCTTAAGAAGTCCCGTTTCGACAGAACGGTTGTCCCGATTCGGTCCGTGAAATTGGGGCCACTCAAAAGCCTGAGATGTAATCTCTTCTTCATTAGAATCAGAGACTTTCGCGTACGGATCAAGTTTATCGACAAGAAACATGCTGCCTTTATAGAGCAGGAGGGAGAAACAAACCACAACAGCGACTATGACGATTCGCTTCGACATAAGATGTATACTATCAATATTCTCTTTTCGTTGTCACGAACTATTTGGGGACTTCGGATACAAAAGGAGATTTCTTAAAAGGTTTGTACAAAGGGTCACCAATCAATAAAAGCTGCCACGAATCAAAAGGATTGGTTGCGTAGTAGGCTTCCACAAGGCATTTGCCGTTATACAACTCCGTAAAAAAAGCCTTCGGGTCGGGAAAAGCCTGAAGATAAGGCTCTGTAACGGGCCCTAAAGTCGCAGTGATACCATCCATAAGCATAGCAGGGACCCACTGTGTGCTGTTCGGGTCGCGAAGGTTTACAGCTTCGAAGCTCGCAATGTGAAATCCGATTGCACCGTCAACGAAATCGAAAGCGTCGACGTATTTTCTCAGGCTGTACCAGCCGCAATACAGAGCAGTTTCGGGACAGTCACCGGGCTGGAAAAGTCCTGCGTTCTGGTCCTGAATCACAGGTATATTCGTTTTGCTTTTTGTAAATGCGGCCAGGTCACGCAGTAAATAATCATATTGACCGTATGCGTCGTTTCGTACAATGCCGCGTGCATCAAAATATGCGTTTCCTTTCAGTCCCGAAGTCTCAGCCGTAATTGCCTTGTCGATAAGGCCTTTTACAATTGTGTCACTCGGAGCGTCCAGTCGGCTGACCATAAGTAACCTTTGCCTTGCGGCTTGCAATACATCGGCTGAAGCCACACTCGCGGGATTCGGCGTAATACCGTTTTTAAGCAAATTCGGCTGCCAGCGATATAGTTCGTAGCCGTCAAATAACGCCATCGAAAGCTCGCTGTCGAGCGACGCACTTGTCTGGCTGCCGCTCATATAATTGACTTTGAACTGTAACTGGTCCAGCTCGTTCTTTGCTTCTTCGTAGCGGATAGTGCCGACTTTTTCCGTCTCTTTTATCGCTTCGAACTCTTCTTTCTTTTTAGCGAGAAGATCTCTAAGCTCCTTCAGGCTTTCTTCCTGGCCTTCGAGGACACCTCGAGAACCGACTTTGAAAGGAACTCCATAGACTGTCAGAAGGCAACGGATTTTTCCCAGAAGCCTGCGCTTCTCAAATTCTCTGCGAATCGGCTCGACAATTTGTTTCCGATAATTTTCCCTGTTAATGGAATCTCTTAGATTTTTTCCCAGGGACAGTGCAAGAATATTCTCCTGCGGTACTCCTCTTTTCCGACAGTAATAAGAAGCGATTTCTCCCGATTGTTCGATATCCTTATTGGTTATGATTAGAATTTCGTCAGGCTCGAGCGAGAAACTTTTTCGACTATGCAAGCAAATCAAAACCAAAATAAAAATGGCGATACTTTTTTTGAGGAATGTAGAATTTCTGTGAGAATTCAATTTGCCCTTACGGTTTTTATTGAAGTAATTCATGTTTTGGAATCCAAAGTAGAAACAGATTTATACTATTATAACCTTTATAGGCGAAATTTCAAAACGTAAATTGTATTTTGAATGGTTCTTGAATTAAGAGCATAAATGTGCTATAGAAGGGCTTAATACCGAACTTCACGTTTACAGGATTCTGGGATTTGTTTTTATTTGTGAAAACTGATGAGTGATAAATTAAAAGAATTGAATAAGAATTTGAGCGACATTTCAACCTGGCTGAAAGTGGACGTCAGTCCTTGGCTAATATCGGGACCGTGCAGTGCTGAGTCCGAGGAGCAGGTTGTTTCGACTGCAAAAGAGCTTGCAAAATGCGCCAATGTCAAAGTATATCGCGCGGGGATATGGAAACCAAGAACAAGACCTGACAGCTTCGAAGGTGTCGGAAGCGCCGGTCTCGAATGGCTCAAAAAAGTGAAAGAAGAAACTTCACTTCTGACTACAACTGAAGTAGCAAACGCCAGGCATGTGGAGCTTTGCCTTGATAACAACGTCGATATCCTCTGGATTGGTGCCAGAACTACAGTGAATCCGTTTCTTGTTCAGGAGATTGCTGATGCGCTCAAGGGAGTTGACATACCTGTTCTGGTAAAGAATCCTGTCAATACCGACCTCGGCTTATGGCTGGGTGCGTTGGAAAGGCTCTACCAGGCGGGCATAAAAAAACTCGCGGCGATACATCGCGGCTTTTCGACTTTTGAAGAGACGGAATATCGCAACAGGCCTCACTGGGAAATTCCTATCGAGCTTAAAAGACTTTTGCCTGACCTGCAGCTTATTTGTGATCCCAGTCATATCGGAGGCCAGCGAAGTCTCATAGAACCGATTTCTCAGATGGCACTCGATTTCGGTATGAAAGGCCTTATGATTGAAACTCACGTCAAGCCTGACGAGGCGCTTAGTGACTCGAAGCAGCAGATTACTCCAAAGGAGCTAATCGAAATGCTCCATAGGCTAAAGGCCAGGGACGCAGTAGCGGCTGACAGACAGCTCAAGACCAGGATAGCGCATCTGCGCGCGGACATAAGCAGGATCGACTCGAGGATTATTCAGGACGTAGCCGACAGGATGAAATGCGTCGAGGAAATAGGCAAACTGAAAGAGAAGCACCAGATTCCCGTCCTGCAAATTGATCGCTGGGAAGCACTTCTTAAAGACCATATCAGCAAAGCGGCGCAAAAAGACCTTGATGCTGAATTTATAAAAGCACTCTTCGAGTTGATTCACGCACAAGCCGTCAAGAAACAACTTTAAAAACACATTCAGGTTTTGTGACGCGTATTCTGATGTTTCTTGCGTTCGAACTGATGAATTTCAAGTATTGACGTTGAATCTAAGATGGACGAACCTGTACCGCGCAGGGGCGATCCTTCTCACCTTTGCCTATCTCGTATTCTACTTTCCTGCCTTCGATAATAGAAGCTCTGTCTTCAGGCCTGATTCCCGTGTGATGGACAAATAAATCATCCCCGCCGCCATCAGGAACGATGAAGCCGTAACCTTTTTTCTCATTAAACCATTTAATTGTACCTGTACCCATGTGCGCCTTCCTTAAGCTATTCTTTAATATAATAATTCAACTTATATCATTTCTTTCTCTTATACCTTGAGAAATAATAAGTTCATAACAAAGCAACTCTTATTCAAACATTAACGGGAAAACATGTAAAGTGGTTTTTTCCTATATTTATGCAAATATCATATGAGCTAACTGTCTATGCCTAAATTGTCTATTCAGCAAATTGCTTATTTCTTATAGCAAGCATTCTGCAAAAAATCAAGAAAAAATTCCCCTGGCAAGATAAATCACTGTTGCTCTTGCGAGATATTGTTTAATTATAAGCATTGAGATTAAGTGTTTATTTAATTTTGTCAAGGAGCCCGCATCGCTGAAGCAGTCTCCAGACGGAGGGAAGCAACGCGGCTGCCACCAGGATTTTTGTCACGGCACCTGCTGCAAAAGGATATAATCCTGTGACAAGAGCTTCGTGAAATCCAAAAAGGAAATTGAGCCGGATGAGTCCGAAGGTATATATCAGGACATTGCCAGCAAGCATCGCAAGTGTGGTTGTCGCCCAGGTGGTGTGCGAATACAGGAAGTCCCGCAAAACCCTCAAGCAAATACAAGCCAACTGTCATGCTGGCCAGCCTGGAACCGAAAAGCGCGCCAATCATCAGAACAGCAAATTCCTGCATCGTAAAAGGAACAGGCCGGCCTATGGCTAATTGTGCACTTAGCGCAAGAAGTACCGAGCCTCCGAATATGAGCGATATGTTGTAAAGCAGCGCGTGCGTTCTCTCGCCGGGACGCCAGATATCTGCAACAGTCGAGTATGTCATCATAACTAATCCCTGTTCTTTTGAACTTCTTCAAGAAGCGCTTTGAGTCTCGCAAAACGCAGAACCCGGAGCGCCGAACTATAAAGTGCCGAAGGAGGGAGTCGAACCCTCACCCTGTTGCCAGGACGGGATTTTGAATCCCGCGCGTCTGCCAATTCCGCCACTTCGGCAAAATCCTACAGAGATGTATTGTAAGAAACAGGAAACTCTTGTCAACATCAAATTCAACGCTACTGTTTAAGGAAAATCCTGTCAAATTTTAGAAGTGCTGAACTGTTGTGTAGATATGTTCAAGTTTTACTCTGAACTTTATTAAGGGATGCGTATTTTTTGATCTTCAATAATCCTTGAATCCTCTCATCCACTCCGGCCAGTCTTCAGGCTTCACACCGCCAGCTTTTGTCCACGGGCCATTAGTCTCGAAATCCTTGTTCCACTTCAGTTTCCATAATTCTTTTAGTCCAACCTTTCTCACCGACCAGTCCATGAAAAGACTGTTAACGTTGCCGTAGTGACGGTTGATGCAAAAAGTATTGGCGACCGTATAAACGCCCGGTCCATTCGGGATCGGATATTCCGTTAGCGGTGGACCCTGCGTAGCAATCATCAGACCCACATAATTAGAACAGTCAAGAAGTAAAGGGACATTGTAACTGTTCTTAAGAGTATATATGCTTATCCCTCCCTCTGTTTCTATTGGATATGAATTTGTGTTGGGATCGGGAGGGCTTGTGGGAAATCCCATCAGATAGTTCAGATCCTGATTGTATCCGTAGCTTCCCTCGTAACCTTCGGGAACGTGCCAGGCTTTGAATGGTTGGCCGGCGGCCACCTCCACGCTTTGAACTGCCATGGGACAGAAACTCATCTTGGTTTCACCACAATGGTAAAGCAGTGTGATTAAGTTTGGCAGCCTGTTATTATTCTCTTCGATGTACATGGAAAGCAGCGTTCCCCACTGCTTGAGGCGTGATTGACAGACTACAGCTCTGGCATTGTTCCGAGCTTTGTTAAACGACGGAAGCAGTATTGCCAGAAGAAGCACAATAATGGCAATAACCACTAAAAGCTCAATTAATGTGAATGCTTTTCGCTTTTTCATAATTTGTATCCTCTTTCAGGCTATATGCATGTTACCTCAAAGCATTTCTTGGCAGGTAAAACCTTCCCGGC
>JARRRJ010000090.1:0-6489 GCA_037380865.1 Sedimentisphaerales bacterium | reverse complement strand
ACCCGAAAGAAGCTTATAAGAAATAATAATTGAGTTGACGCACTTTGACTGCTTCTTCCAAGATTGCTTCCTCTCAGAGTGTGTTATTGGGAATTTGTCGGTGTTAACTGGTAGGTTACCGTGCCGTCATTGTTGTTCTCGGGCACTATCGGCTCTACCATATGCAACTCCAAAGTTGTTCCAGTAAGACGGGACAATTCGGCAATTGCAATGTTGTAATCTGCGATAGCTCTGGTTTCAGCCAATTGCGCATTGGCAAGGAATTCCTGTGCCTGCAATTTGAGCAGGAGAAATTCGGGAGTCAGTCGCTCGCGGATTATCTCGGATTGCTGCAAAACCTCGAGGTGTCTTCGCGCGGATTCGGAAGCGCCCCTCTGCTTTTCTATTTCCGCAAAGTCTGCTTCAACTCTTCTGGCGGTCTGTTTGGTCAACTGAGCGGCCTGGTCTGCTATGTTTTCCAGACTCACAACTGCTTTCCTGCGCGCGAGTCTTCTTTGCGCTAACTCAGCTTCTCTCTGGCGATTGCCCAGAGGATACTCGAGAGAGAGACCGACTCCATAGCTTACATAATCTCCATTATATATGCGCTCATAGGCGTCTTCGGGACCCGGCGCAAGACTCTGGGTTCGCATGGAGGTTACAAGGTCCAGTTTTGGCATTCTCTGATTTTTGGCAACGCGAATATTGATGTCTGCGATTTCGATGCCTGCCCTTGCCTGCTGAACAACGGGATTCTTCTCCAACGCGGTCTCGAGCAGCTTTGTTGTATCGAGCTTCGTTTCTTCAAGAATAGGCTGGCTCGTCGGCACGATGTAAAGCTCTTCGAGCAGATTCAACTGAGAGTCCGACATTAATCGTACAACCACGTCCTGTTGGTCCAATACCTGTTTTTCCGCCTGAATCAGCGCCGCCTGCCGCGACTTTACGTAAGCCTGCGCCTGCTGTATCTGCACTTGTGTAGCATCTATCTTTCTTCTGCCCTCCACTTTTACAAGTGTTTCGAGTGTTTGATTCAGCAGAGCCTTGTAAATTTCAAGACTCTTTCTGGCCTGCTGCAATTGCCAGTAAGATGATATGACTTGCGTGGTGATGTCTTCAGCCTTCTGACGGAAGCCAAGCATAGCCACCTGGTAGTTCAATTTTGCAATGTCAATAGACGCAAGATTTAACTGCTCCCAGCCGTTGCGCAACAAAGGCTGCCGCAACTGAAAACTCAATATAGGCTCGTAACGTGTCGAATAGGTTCTTCCCGCCAGGTCGTCCCAGTTTCGCGTAAAAGCATAAGTAAGCGACCAGTCGGCGCCTGTAATCAGCTTTTGCCTGAGCCCGGCATCGATTGAGCGTGCGTTGGACTGCCCCGCTTGGTAAATGCTGTTTTCCGGGTTGTCCTCGGTTTCATAATTAATATCTCCGAACGCGGTCATGTCGAATTCCGACGCGGCTTTTGTTATATCAAGTTTCGAAATGGACGGATCGAAGCTGACTACCCTGATTTCAGGACTGTTTGCGAGGGCCAGTTGAACGACTTCTTCGATAGTGAGATTGACAACTTTCTCGCCTGTGTTCGGGTCTGTCGTTATTTCCAGTTTCGGCAGAGAACTCACTTTTGACGCCACAGGCCTGAGAAGCTCGAGCGACTGGTTGGGATCTTCGTACATCAAGCCTCTTCTGACTTCGTGATTTGTCAGATCCTTCTGGTATAAGGCAAGAGGTTTGTTCTCATTCACTTTTTCCGAAATGCACCCCTGTATGATAAACAGGACGAAAAGAAAGGCGATGAAACAGAATATTTCGAGCCAAAGACTTATTGTGGGTCGTGAGCTGTGGTTTATGGATTCTCTATTTTGCATTTCTTGATTTTCAACTGGAAGCCGGGAAACTGACCAAAACATTTTCACTTGCGGGACGATTCGACTTATTGGGCACCTGGACGCGGATGGTAAGAGTGTCGCTTCCGGCCTGACCGACCGATGAAATAAAAATCACCTGACCTTCTAACGTCATCCTTTTAGGTTCGGGAAAATCAACGAGCGCCTTGGCGCCGTTCCTGAGATTCGCAGTTTGAGCAAAGGGCACTGGAACATCAATCCAGAGCGGGTCTATGCGAACAATCCTGATGACATCCTGCAAAGCATTCACGGATTCGCCTTCTTCTACTTCTTCGCCTTTTACAGCGTCAATTTTCTCGACCCGTCCGTCTATAGGACTTTTCAGTGTCATTCTATCCAGCTGTTTCTTTGCCTCTTCGTATTTTCTTATCGCCTGCTCGTGCTGGAATTGAGCGATATGAAGCTGAAGCTGGGCGATTTGCTGATTTAGTCGGGCATATTCGATTTCTGTCTCTGTTGTAGCTTCCGGTCTGTCTTCAAGCCTTTTAAGATCAACGTCTCTTTGCTGAAGCGTAATTTCGGCATGTTTTATCGTCGTCGTGTCTTCGCTCTCAGCTTTGAGCTGTTCGAGCTTAATCTGCTCGACACTGTCATCCTGCTGGACAAGCACATCACCAACGTGAACTAAATCGCCTTCCTTGTAATTGATTTTGGCGATGGTCCCGGGCTGTACGAAAGAAAGAGTAACATCCGCACAAGGTTTCGTGATTGCCTTGAGCGGCTGGTTAGATCCTGCATAAGCCTGGCCGCAAAGTAACATTACCCCCGAGAACAGAGTAAATTCCAGAAATTTCTTCATATTCATATAGTTATGTCCCATCTTTCTATGACTGATGCGTATCGTTTTCCGCTCCGGCTGAGGCCGAGACGTGCCATGCGTATCGCAAAACTACGCAATACTCAATATTAACTAAAAAGCTTAATTTTGGCTATTTCTTTCATTTATATGTATTATACACCATTATTATCACAAAAAGAGATACATTTTCAAAAAAACAATTATTTTATTATTTCATTTATAAATTTATTTATGGTTTTGTAAGCATAATAGTAACAACCCGAATAATAAAAAGAATCGGTTTATTCTTCTTCCTCTGGTCTCAGAATACCCTTGAGGCCTTCGCCAATTCCCTTACCTGTATCGTCAATATTATCTAAAACCCCCTTGCCTACATTCTCTCCGATTTTTTTAGCTTCTTTTCCGATATCTGTTCCTGATTCCAGAATTTTTTTCCCTGAATCCAATATAACACCAGATAAGGCCCCGAATTTCTGCAGTTCTGATACGAAAGGAGTCAAAACTTCTTCGGGAATTATTCCTGCTCCCTGCTGAGCTATGCCGCCTGCAATAGCCAGCAATATCTCTCTGGACAACTCAATCATATCAAGATTGTTATCAGCTCCAAGATTGGTCAATTCAATTTTGGAAAGCTTCAGAGGAATCGTATCGATTTGTCCCGGGATAGGCATCAACTTTATTTGAACTTCAGTATTAACAATTTCGAGATTTTTTATATGCAGTTTTTTTCCGGAAGGCTCAGACTCCTGCTTTTGGGGAGGAAGCTTTTTTATTATATCCTGCAGATTATTGCTGGATACTCCTTTTTGTTCAAAAACCACTTTTGTTCCATCCAGCTTAATCTGTTCTATGTTAACAACTTCTGTTAAAAGCGATTTCGCAATAACTTTGACATCGGCCTGTTTCAATTCAAGAAGTTTTTCATGCTGGTAGCCTTCGGGATTATCTACGATCAAATTGTAAAGGCTTATCCTTCCTCGAAGAACAGAGAGAGCGACTTTATCCACACTAACTTTAACGGTTAGAGCTTTGGTTCCGGCTGTACTGATAGCAATTTTCAAGGCTTTATTTGCAAATAATCCCGGAGCGAATATTACTGAAATTACAATGAGAGCAATAACCAGGAGAATAAGACGAATGATTCTAAGCCTCTTTTTCTTCAATTTTTATCACCTCATACATATACAACGATAAGAATGTCAAAACATATCAAAAAAATACCTTGCCGCAAGGCAGTTTAACAAGATTACTTTTTGTCATTATTCTAATATTTTATCGTTTAAAAGCTATATCCCAACCCGAAGAAGTATTTTACATCTGTTTTATGGGATCCGATTGCAGGTGTATTATCGAAATTGAATATTGTCTTGAAATTCGCAAAGAAATTCTTCGCCAAATCAGCCCGGACTTCCGCCGTCGTGGTCAGATAATAATCGGAAATCTTTTTGATTGCAGGGTAATAAGAGAGGTTATTCCTAAAAGTAATATTATCTCTTAATTTTCTCTCGAAGTTGTAGCCAAGCTGGACTGTAATATCACTGTTACTTTCAGTTTGATTATCGAATTTTTCATACAAAGAAGCAAGACCTGCTTCTGTTGAGAATTTTGTTATTTCCGTTTCTGTCCATTGATAACCTCCGCCAAGACTTACTACAACCCGCCTGTCCAGATTTGCGATAGAATCCTTTTCGTAGCGAAGCTCTGTATAACCATACATTTTTTTCGAGAAGAAATAATCATACTTCGCTTTTGTTCTCCACCAGTCTTCGATAGTTTCTTTTTCGCCTGTGTCTTTGTTCTTTTGTGTGGACTTGGCATAATCTGCGTTTACCGTAATTCGGTCTTTTTCAGTCCTCTTGCTCAGGTTAGCGCTTCCTGTTACACTGTTCGTAGTTGTATTTCCGTGCATTGAAGTTATTCCCAGTGAAAGGTCTCCTGTCCATTTAGGAATTGGCTTGGCTGGAGGATTAATTGAAACAATGTCAGAAACAGCAAACTCCTGTGAAGCTATAGTTGCATCTCCGGGGATTGAAAACCTGCCGTTCTCGGCACTTAATAACCTTTGCCTGAAGGTGGTATCATCGTTGAGAGTTATCGTGACCGGCTCATCGCTGCTTAGGGTTTGGATATTCGCCAAATCAATTGTGATATCACCTGCAATATCTGTTTTTAACAACATTTTCCCGTCTGTAAGATGAAGAATTTTGCCCGTGAGACGATTTCCGTTCTTAAAACGGATTTCATCCGCACAAACAATGCTGGTAAAAATCATTGTAACAGCCAATAAACACAAAATTCTACAACGCATCATTTACTCCTTTTAATTTAATCCATTTCTACAAATCGAATTAGACCACAAAACAAGCATAATTGTATAATTCTATGAAGCTTCGGTTTTCATGTGAATATCCCTTTGCGGGAAAGGTATCGTGATACCGTTCTGGTCGAGAGCAAGTTTTATTTTTTCAATTAAATCGAACCTGACTGCCCAGTAATCTGCGGCATTAACCCAGGGACGAACGACAAAATTGACACTGCTGTCGGCAAGCTCCGAAACTGCTATTGTGTGTGCAGGTTCTTTGAGAATTCTTTCATCATTTAAGATGATTTTTTCAATTACCTGCTGCGTTTTTTTCAGGTCATCTTCATAAGAGACACCTATCACCAGGTCAATACGCCTGGTTCCATTGACAGTGAAATTCATAATATTGCTGCCTGTGACCTGACCATTCGGTATAATTATACGCACATTATCAGGGGAATTAAGAATGGTATTGAAAATCTGAATCTCTCTAACAGTTCCCAGTTTGCCTGCCGCCTCGATAAAATCACCCACTTTAAAGGGTTTAAAGATAATAAGCATTACACCAGCCGCAAAATTGGACAGCGACCCCTGAAGTGCAAAGCCGATTGCTAAACCGGCAGCTCCTACAACTACTGCAAAATTGGTTACTGGTACCTCCAGTTTTTGCAGAGCCGCTAGCACAACGAAAACTAATATAGCAATTTCACACAAGTGTTGGACAAAACTGGTCAAGGTTGGCTCTACTTTAGCGTTTGTCATTGCTTTACCAACCAGCTTTGAAATTATCTTAGCCAGCCAGTACCCGACTATAAGAATTATTAGAGCACCTATAATTTTAAGGCCGTAAGCGGCTAAAAATCCATATATTTTATCGAGCACCGCGTTCATATTCCTTTCTCCTTAAAAAATTCTATTTTGTTGAATTCTAAATTATTATTATTTACATCCTGTTAGTTCGCTATTGTATATCAGGACTAAAGAGTAATACAAATTATTTCTTAATTTGAATTCTGCATATTTATTAAAATCATAGAACTTCAAATAAATGCTGAACTTGTCAAAGTCCGTTTTCCACAATTCAAAAAATCATCCTTGTTAAAAATTTTTTCGAAAAAAAGACAAATTTATGTTGACCTTTTAGTCGAAAATGAGCATAAAGTCGATTTTGTGAAAACAAAAGACATGAGAACTCGTATACTGTCAACGAAAATTCAGCTCCCCTGAGCGGCACCGAGTCGCTAAGAGCTGATCCTGAAAGTTCATATGAAAAAAATGCTGATGCCTCTTTGAAAAAGCAACATCGGTTTTGGAGCATTTATGAAAGAAGAAAAAAAGAAAAAGCCATATTTAACACCGGCTGAAATAGAGAAATTCAGGGCTTTGCTTTGGGAAAAAAGAAACGAGGTGCTTGGAAACGTATCTTACATGGAAAACGATGCGCTGAGGGAAGGACGCAGCGATTTGTCGAACGTGCCTATACACATGGCGGATCTCGG
>JARRRJ010000089.1:0-6522 GCA_037380865.1 Sedimentisphaerales bacterium | reverse complement strand
GCGCCCACCTGGCTTCGGCGCTTCCTTATGGAATGAGAGCAGTAAGCGTAACACTATCGAGCAAAGCGATTCCCGACGAATTATTACTCTATCCCGGGTGCGTGGTCGATGTGCTTGTTTCTTTCAGGCTTTCCTCTTCCGACCGCAATATGGGTTCTGCAATCTCCACTACAATGCTCCGCGAGGTCCAGGTTCTTGCGGTAGAAGGCAATTCAGTTGTAACCAAACAAGACGTAGAGGGAGAAGTCAAAGCGAAAGCCAAACGTTCGAACGGCCAGGTGACTGTGACTCTCATGGTGGACTCGAAACAGGCGGAAGCTCTGCAACTGGCAATCGACAATGGGAATATCTCGCTTGCAATACGAAATCCTCTCGATAAGAAAATGGTTGATGCAGAAGCAACTGTTCTGAGCCAGGGAAGACTGGCGTCTCTGGCGTCTGTTTTAACGCCGGCAGTTTTCTCCGAAGCGAATGTCGAGGAGCAACTCTCGCTGGCAGAAGATCAAAATACCGACACAGAACAGGTTTTACAGAACGACCTGAACGAAAATGCAATGCAGGAGGCGCCAAACAATGAGGGCCAGACACACGACAAACAAGTCTCGCTACTGTCATTACTGAAGCACTCTATCTCGAAGCAGTCTGCTCTGAACGATGGTGCTCAACAGCAAGACAGTTCAAAGAGCCAAATCACGCGGCAACAAGCAATATCGGACTATCATGGCCAGCCCCGCCAATATCCCAGATGGGGTATTACAGTAATCCGAGGATCTGACACGAGCGTCCAGGAACTGGAAATCCCACAAAGCAATCCCCTGGAAGGCGCCCGATAAAATATTCATAAGGTCCTGCAAAAAATAGTGAATAAGTTCCTTTCGCATTCTGACGATATAAACGGGTATTTTATAAACTCGCGGTACAAGTGCGAAAGGATAAAAAATGGTATCTCTTTCTCGAACAAGACAATATTTTGTTGCCAAAACAAGATATTCTCTTTTGTTAATATTTATTTTCAGTCTGACATTTTCAATTGTCGGGGCCGGCTCGGAAACTCCCTCTCAATCCTCGCAGGATATAACATTCCTGGTTGGTGAATCTACCATAGTTAAAGCTCCCTGGCCGACTGTGCGAGTTGCGGTTACTGACCCTTCTATTGCCAATGTGCAGGTTTTGACACCTGACCAGGTATTGCTTCAAGGCAGCAAAGTGGGCTCAACGGACCTGCTGATGTGGAGCGAAGATGAGAATCAGGTTAGGAAGTGGAAGGTCCGGGTCAGGCTCGATACTGATAGTTTGCAGAAAAAAGTTGATGAGCTTTTCCCGGACTCGACATTGAAGGTAAGCCAGTCAGGTGAGTCTGTTATTTTATCGGGATTGTTACGAAGTGCAGGTCAATCTGTCCAGCTTCATGACTTATTCGACAAGAGCGGCATAACCTATGTGGATATGACCAGCGTAGCGGGCGTACAACAGGTCCAGTTGCGTGTTCGCGTCGCGGAAGTCAGCCGGGCGGCTTTGCGTTCCCTAAACATAAATACTCTATATGCGGACAACGACTTTTTCGGAGGCGTCACCATCAGCCCTTCGAGCGGCACCCCCCTGCTTTCCGATATAGACATAGGTCCGGGAGGTTTTACGACAGAATTTTCTCCGGCTGTAACTATTTTCGCCGGCGTACCAAGAGCCAATTTCGAGACATTTCTCCAGGCAATAGCAGAAAACCAGTATATGAGAATTTTGGCCAATCCCACTTTGGTTGCACTGAGCGGCGAGAAAGCAAGCTTCCTCGCAGGCGGTGAATTTCCCATTCCGATCGTGCAGAGCGGCAGCGGAGGTGGCGGAAATTCAATTTCCGTCGATTATCGTGAATACGGCGTCAGAGTGACGTTTCAGCCTGTCGTGCTGGGTGACGGAACGATCAGGCTCTTCGTTGCTCCGGAAGTCAGCGATTTAACAACTGTCGGCGCCGTCGATATCGAAGGCTTCAGCATTCCTGCATTAATAATACGAAAGGCGGAAACGACACTTGAGCTCAAGAGCGGCCAGACTTTTGCAATGGCGGGCCTGATTAAAAATAAGAACGAAGCAATAAACGCACGAATTCCGGGACTTGGTGACTTGCCTATTCTTGGACCATTATTCAGATCCGTGAGATATCAGAAGAATGAAACGGAGTTGGTTGTCCTGGTGACAGCATCGCTGGTCGAGCCTTTGGCTCTGGCCCAGGACGGACCTGTTCCGGGATTCATGCACAACGAGCCAGATGACTGGGAACTCTATATCGACGGAAAAATTGACGGCAAGGAGCCTAAACTTGATCCCAAAAGCGCTGAACTCCTGAGAAACATGGGTATTGATAAATTGAACGGTCCCGGGGCGTGGGAATCATACAATCAGCCTGAGCCTTCGAGCCGGGCAGACACAGAGGAAAAATGGGACCCGGAAACACAGCAGCGATTAAGAAAAACGCCATGGTAAAAAGAGGAAATAGTGGCATCAGAAACTAATATATTACTAGTTACAACAGATGATAACACTTCCAACAATGTGAAAAACACTTTGCTGCACACAAAAGGCGCGAACCTTGCTGGTACATGCAGAGAAGTTTCGCAGATACGAAGTTATTTGTCGAATGAAGACATCCATGCGGTCATCGTCGATATCGATATAGACCATTCGCGCGTCTTGTTCGAACTTAGTCAGATTCTGCACTCACATCCGGAAGTATATGTCATCGTGATTTGCAGCAGCTTTAACAAAGAGCTGGTGCTTCGTGCAATGCAGGCGGGAGCAAGAAATTTTCTTGAAAAACAAAATATTACGAAAGACCTTTCCGAAGTCATCCTTCAACTGAGTCAAACCAGTAAAAGAAAAAAGAAGAAGGATATATCAGGTTCGATTATTTCAATCTTCTCCGCCGGCGGAGGCTGCGGTGCAACTACTGTCGCGGTAAATCTTGCCAATGAGCTCAGGATATTATCATCTCAGCCTGTTTTGATTATAGATATGGATAATTGCTACGGGACCATGTCAACATATATGGGCATTAAGAGCCGGTATGGGATAGCAGACGTAATGAACCGCAATGGGTTGATTGACGAGGATTTGATTCGATCAAGTGCCTTCAGCTACATGGAGGATTTTCACGTGCTCCCAAGTAACGCAGCTTCGGGTCCTGCTAAAACATACAATCTCAAATATGAAAATCTCTCAGCTGTTCTTGAACCGTGCAGGGAGCTTTATAAATATACACTTATCGATGCTCCGCGCATCTCGGAACAGGATATGGTAAGCCTGGCAGGTTTGAGTGACATCGTACTAATCGTATATCAGCTCACTATAAAAGACGTACATTTCGCGCACAGAATAGTGGAATCGTTGATGAAAGCGGGAATTGCATCGAAGAAAATAATACCGACTGTAAACAGGTTCAAAAAACGCGGAGCTTTCATCGGCCTCGAAGACAGTCAGAAAGCAATTGGCCTGGATTCATGCCAGGTAATCTCCAGTGACTGGAAAACAGCGATGAAGGCGGCAAATCACGGCAAGCTTCTGGCGAGTGCTGCAAAAAACTCGAAATTAAGAAAAGACTACCAGAGATTTGCACAGCGAATATGCAGCTGTCAAACCAATAATAATATTTAAGGATAATACGAAAATGGATAATACGCAGGAACAATTGTACGAGCAGGAAAACGACAGCTTTGCGGAAAATGCTACTCTGCAAAAAATAAAGGTTGAAATTCATCGCAAGCTGCTCGAAGTGCTGGACCTCAATGAAGCTCGCCAGATTCCTATCGAGAAGCTTCATGAACAGTGTTTGAACAGGGTCGACACTTTACTCGCGGCAAAACAGTATCCTCTTTCCGGCCCAGACAAACAACGACTTCTGCGCGAAGTGATGGACGAAGTTTTCGGTTTCGGCCCGCTTGAGGTGTTTTTGCGCGATCCTTCCGTGAGCGATATTTTAGTGAATGGCCCGTTCCAGATTTATATCGAGAAAAACGGAATGCTTCAGCCTTCCAAGGTGACATTTATGGACGAGAAGCACCTGATGAGGATCATACATCGCATCGGCGCAAACGTCGGACGACGCATCGACGAGAGCATGCCTATGCTCGATGCCAGGCTGCCTGACGGCTCTCGTGTCAATGCGATTATTCCGCCTCTGGCGCTCGATGGTCCAATGGTCAGCATCAGGCGTTTCGGTGCTATTCCTATCGATATAGACAGGCTCCTCGAGATGAATGCTTTAACAGAAGAAATGGGCTTCTTCCTCGAAGCTTGCGTGAAATGTAAAATGAATATACTTATTTCAGGCGGTACAGGAACAGGCAAAACCACTTTGCTTAATACTCTGTCACGATGGATTCCGGAAGGTGAGAGAGTCATAACCATCGAAGATGCCGCTGAACTCCAACTTCAGCGTGAGCATGTTGTAAGACTGGAAACGAGACCTCCAAATATAGAAGGCCAGGGCTGTATCACCCAGCGTGACCTGGTGCGAAACAGTCTTCGTATGCGTCCTGACAGAGTCATCCTCGGCGAGGTGCGCGGTGCCGAAACCCTCGACATGTTACAAGCAATGAACACTGGTCACGAAGGCTCGATGGCTACAGTCCATGCAAATAATCCGAGAGACGCACTCAGACGTCTCGAAAACATGGTCAGCATGTCAGGTATTAATTACCCGGTCCGCGCCATACGAGAGCAATTAAGCTCGGCGCTGGACGTGATGGTACATTTGAAACGTTTGACGGGAGGGAGTCGAAAAATAGTGGAAATAGTGGAAATTACAGCGATGGAAGGTGAGACAATCTGTCTGCATGATATTTTCCGTTACGAGCAAACGGGGGTGGACGATTCAGGTAGAGCCAGCGGCCATTTCGAAGCCTGCGGCGTACGCCCGCTCCTGCTCAACAGGTTAATCGCAAAAGGTGTAAACATGCCTCCTGATTTGTTCACACGAAGAGTGCTTACAAATTCTTCGCCGATAAATAATTAGAAATTATGGAAACAGAACGCGTAATAAATATTATTATAATGGTCTCCATTTTCGGATTAATTTTGTCCGTATGGTGTATCTGCATTTTCCTGTGGCTCGGACAGTATTTAATCCGCCTGAAGTCAGTACAGAAAAGATTAGGCATAGTAAAAAAGGAAAGCGAAGAAACTCATACCCTCAAGCTCTGGCGTGAGAACAAGAGAGACACAGGAATCGCACTGCCGGGAAAACCAACCCTCGCGGAGCGTTTGGAAGTGCTGAAGAACTCCGCAGGCTGGACTTTGCCTGCACATACGGTAATATTGAGAGTAATCGGCGCATCTTTCCTTGCGTTTATCTTAACATATCTTGTAAAAGGCTCGATGCTCATAGCTTTAATTGTAGCAGCTTCAATCGTTATTGCGTTCTGGACTTATACTAAGATGTCTATTGCGAAACAAGCCGCTCTGTTCGAGAGACAGCTTGTGGATGCTTTGGGAATTTGCGCGCGTGCGCTTCGCGCAGGTCTTCCTTTGCTGGGTTCATTCCAGCTGATTTCGGAAGAAATCGACAAACCTGTTGGTGACATATTTTTCAGAATCTGCCACGAACAGCTGCTGGGTCTGGACATGAAAGAATCCATTCGCAAGGTTGCGAGGAACGTCTATAATCCCGAGATGAAACTCTTTGCAACTGCAGTAGCGATACAATTACAGAGCGGCGGAAACCTCGCGGACCTGATGGACAGTCTGGCATCTGTTATCAGGGCGCGGATGAGACTGAATCGCCGCGTTAGAGTGTTGACTTCGCAAACACAACTAAGCAAAAGAATCCTGATTGCTATACCGATGATTCTATTTTTGCTGCTCAATATAATAAGCCCCCAGTACATGGAAGTTTTTTATAGTACCACAACAGGCAAAATCATGCTGGCAGCGATGGCTTCAATGGTCCTTTTCGGCGTGTGGGTGATGAACCGTATTGCAGTATTGCGCTTTTAATCGTGAACAGGAGATTTAAACAAGTTTGATTTCGAATAAGACTGAATATTGATAATGAACGGATTAGCTGAACAAATTCTGATTCCCGGCCTGACATTTATGTCAATAATTACAATTGGCGTCTCGGTTCTCTTAACAAGAACACATAAGAGAAAAACACTCGGATCACGAATGCTCGACAGCGCTCTTACCGCAGCAGGCACCAGCTTAGAGGAAACAGGAAAGAAAAAGTCAGGTTTTCTGCAACTGCTCGAAAAAATCGGCAATGTCACCTCCCACGGACGTACGAGCACAAATCTCTGGGAAGAGCTTTTTCGCGCAGGCTATTACAGCAAAGCGGCACCGGCGGTTTATACAGGAATAAAAATGTTCATGTTCGCTCTCGGGCTTGCAGGCACAACGCTGCTGGTCTTACCCATGGAGCGACATTTTACAACCAAGATCACTCTTGTTTTTCTTGGCGGCGTTTCCCTCTTTTTCATTCCTAATATGTTTTTAAGAATACGCCTGAGAAAGCGTCATGATGAAATATCTCAC